>DASVBI010000300.1:0-6369 GCA_036375915.1 Terriglobales bacterium
CAGCAAACCGCACAGAAGCAAGTCACGGAGGGTAAGCCCGATGCCCCTCACGGTTACTCCCGCGAACCGGCGCGGGCGTACTGCCACATCAGGATCGCACCGCCCACCAGACCCAGAACGATCGTCGGGTGCTCGGGAGAAGGGTGGCCACCATTGCAGCCTGGGGGCAGTGCCAAGAGCGGCAAAGCAGCCATCGCAACACCGGCGACAACAGCAAGGAGTCGCATCCAACCTCCACATCAAAGTAGCAGTCGGCTTTTGTACCTAAGCTGAGTTTATTCTTGTAGGTAAAACCCTTACATACCTTAATGTGGACGGGGTTAACCCGGGCGATACCCTTCCGTACGGCCGATCCCCTTACTGCTTCGCTCTTCTTATATGTAGGCGTTTGTCCCGTATGAAGGCGTTTGCCCCGGCCGTCGGCCGCCTCGGACCTCAATCCAGCCTGCCTGGCGCAGGAATCGAACGGGCCACGAATCGATGGATCTGTTCGACTATCAGCGGCTGTGCGTTTCGAGCCATCCCCGCCACGCCCATCAGCCGTGTCCGGCTCACTGGACACCCTCGACCGAAATGTTTGCGGGAGGGGGTACGTAGTCACGCCGGCGCTGGCGCTGCAACCGCTCAAGCTGGGTGAGGGCGCGCTGCAGCCGGCGATCGTTCAGCGCCTGGTATTTGAGGGTGCGGTTGAGAGCTGCGGCCTCGGGATGGCGTAGCAGTCACTGTCCGCGCCTCCGTCGGTTGCGTCGCTACCCTGTCCTTTTACGCGTGGGCACGTTCCACCTCCTTTAGGGTCGGCTACCGGCGGATGATTTTCCCGCCTTCTTCTGCGCGATGCGCAAGTCATAGAGACTCTGCAGGTTGAGCCAGAATTGGGCGCTTGTGCCGAAAAAGTGTGCCAGCCGCAGCGCGGTGTCGCCCGTAATGGCACGCCTGCCATTCAATATCTCGGTGACCCGATTGGTCGGAACGCCGAGTCGCCGCGCCAGCTCCGCCGCACTCATGTCCAATTCCTCCAATTCTTCCGCCAAATGTTCGCCGGGATGAATAGCAGGTGCTGCCAGCATGTTTCCTCTAGTGGTAATCAACGATCTCCACATTCGATGGGCCGGGCGCATCTCCCGACCACTCAAAGCAAATTCGCCACGGCGTGAAACTCCGGGGCACAGCATCTGGACCGGAGCGAAGCAATGTAATCAAAGCCACCCACAGCGAAGTCAGCTGACGTTGAACGGGTTCACCATCTGCACACGAAGCTGTCTGAAATCGCCTTCGTTTCTTGTGGCCACAATCAAGTGATGGACGCGGGCGGTGGCAGCAATCATGGCGTCCTCCAGGAGTTGGTCAGGTTTACCGTCCATGATCCGGCCCCACTCCCGAAAACACGGCACATCCATCGCCAAGATCTGATACGAAGTCGAAAGCTGATCTAGCCATGATTCAATTTCGCTGGCCTTGGCGGGATTCTGCCGCCTTGTCCGCTCAACTCCCGCCTGCAGTTCCCCCATGGTCACGGCTGACAAGAACAATTGCTCCTCTGCCTGATGATTGAGCCAAGCCACGACTCCGCCGTGCGGGCGTGGCTTTCGCAATTCAGAAACGACATTGGTATCCAGGAGGTATCGGTTCACTTAAACTCCACTCCGGCCCGTCGCCGCAACCTGTGGCGCTCCGGAATCAGGTCCTCGAAACGAGCTTCGGGAGCCAACAACAAGGCTTTTAGGCTGGGACGCGCGGCCCTTTGCAGACGGTTCCATTCCTCGATCGGCACCAGGATAGCGGTTTCAATGCCACGGCGAGTAACGATCTGGGGACCCTTCTTAATAGTTGCATCCAAGAGTTCGCTAAATCGTGCCTTCGCATCCTGCACTTGCCAGGTAGCCATGCTCGTCCCCCTGATTCCCACCTTAATGATACAGACTAGTCATATGACTAGTCAACTGCTATCGCAGGCCGTGTGCGGAAGATCTTCGGAAAAGGGTTAAGTCAGCTGCTGCTGATCACCCGGCGTCGCGCTGAGGCCCACAGGCGCTCGTCGATGCACGCCAGAAGCCGCCTTCGAAATTTTGAGCAGCCTTCCCGCTCTCGATTTTGAAAGTTGCTCTTCGTTGCGCCCGAGCAAGCAGATTTTCCCTTACTTCTTCTCCCCTGTCAGTAGCCAGTCAACCGACTTGCCGAACTCGCGGCTGATGGCAAGTAACACAGCTGCGCACGATTCCCTTTCGCCGTGCTCCAGCGCGGAAAGATGACTCTGGGCAATTCCCAACCGCCGACCCAACTCCTGCTGGGTCATGTCGAAGCGACTCGTTGCCGTGAGTCCATAAGGGACTACCGCATCAGCTTCTTTAGGGCACCACGTGCGTTTTCCACCTCGGGCAGCGCTGCCCCCGAGCCCTCGAAATGCGAAAGGAAGGATTGGTATTCGTCGATGGCCTGCTGCGATTTTCCCGTCGCCTCGTACACCTGGCCGAGGTAATAGCGGGCCAGGATGGAATAGAGCGGCACCTGCCGCAGCATCGCGCCAAAGTCACCCGTTGCCGGTAAACGGTTTTCCACGACGACTTGCTGAAAGCTGTGCTCGGCCGAGGGGTAGTCCTGCAGGAGCAGGCTCCCTCTCGCCTTCGCAAACAAGAAGGCAGGTCCGGTGAAGGGAGGCAGCCGATTGGCAGCGGCCAGAACACCTCTGCCGTCACTCACCGCAAGGGCAGCCAATATCTGGCCAAAAGCGCGCTGCTGTTCGATATATTTCGGCGAGACCCAGATGTGCGTGGCGGCGTATTGCTGCAACGCGCGGTCGCTTCCAGACTTATTACCGCTTGCCGCCTCCAATCCTGCGATGGCCGGCAACTCTTCGCCGTGCAGATTCTGCTGCCGGGCAAAGGAGAGCACGGACGCAGTTTTTCCGGAAAGCGTGGCTACCGTCGCCATAGATTGCAGGGCGCCGGCCGCGCTGGACTCCTGTCCGGCTCCCGCGAGTTGCACAATCGCCTTCCGGTAGTTAGCGAGCGCACCCTCGACGTCACCGCGCGCCTGCTGCATTTGCGCCTGAAGAATCGGCAACGCAGGCTTGGTCAGGGCGGTCGTATGCTGCGCATATTGCTGCAGGGCGGCGTCCGCCAGCGCGTACTTGCCCTGGTCCGCATAAACCGCACCTAGCTTGACGTATTCCGCATAATCCTGGAAATCGGGCGTGAGCTCCAGCGCTTTTCGGTAGGCGGCGGTGGCTTCGTCGTCCCGGCCGAACCTGAACAAAATATCGCCGCGCGTGTCCCACGGGTTGGGGTCGTTGGGGCGCAACGCCAGGTATTCGTCGTCGGCGCGCAGCGCCGATGGCAGGTCGCCCGCGTTGGCGTAAGCGTATCCCATGATATTGAGGAGGTCCTCGTCCTTGGGATCCAGCGCCAACCCATCGCGCAATAACTTCACCCCCCGGTCATTCTGGCCAACCAGGTGCAGCAGCACTCCCAGTCTCGCGCGCGACTGCGTATCACGTGGAAATTCGGCGACGATCGCCTCCAGCGTGCGCACCAGGCCTTCCATATCCCGTCCCCGCCTGGTTTGCGACGTCTGGAACAGCAGTTGCTCATGCCGCGGCAACCGCGCCTGCAACTTCTCCACCTGCTGCGACACATCGTCGGCCTGGCGCTGGTCTCCAATAAAGCCGTAATTGAACGACAGGTGGAGGTAGGCCAGCGCAAACTGCGGGTCCAGCCGCACGGCGTCCGTGAACTCGCGGATCGCATCATGGTTCAGGTAACGCTGTTCGTATTCGACCCCAAGCTGGTAATGGTGGTAAGCCTCCACGTTAGACGTCAGGGTCTGTTCCACAGATGGGGCGGTGCCCGTACCCGCCGCCCCCTGCGCGAAGTGTCCTGCTATGCGCGCCGTCAGCGAATCAGCCATCCCGAAAATGTTCTGGAGGCTCTCCCCGTCCAGCTTTTCCGATTCCAGGATTTGCCCCGACTGCGTGTCCTGCACGCGTACATCGAGCCGCAGTTGCGTTGGCCCGACCTTCAGCAGAGCCCCTGTGATGAACGCATCCGCCCCGACATCGCGCGCTACTGCCTGCGCCAGGGCTGGGTCAACCTCGCTCCCTCCCTTCTTTGCCAGCCGTTGCAGCGAGCTTTGCACGCGCTCGTGGGAGAGCACGTCTATACCCTGCGTCTGGGCCAGGTTGGTCGTCAGCATCTCTGAAAAACCGCGGTCCAGCCAATTAAGCGAGGGATCCTGCGAAAGGTTGCTGAAGTAGACCACCGCCAGCGCCTTGCGACCCGTCGCCCCCGGGCGCGCAGGACCCGGCCGCCGGGCAAACCACCACCAGCCGCCCACCACTACCAGGGCCAATGCGACCAGACCTCCAACAATAACCCGCACAAGCTTGGTGCGGCGCGCCTGCTCCACTGTTGGTTGTGCGGCGGTGACGTGGCTGCTGACCGAAGGCACCGCCGTGGCACTTCCTGCACGCTCTTCCTGCGCCGTCTGCAGAGAATGACGGCTGGAATCCGAATCGCGCTTCAGGCGCTGTAAGTCGGCCCCCATGTCGGAGGCGGTCTGGTAGCGCAGCCGAGCGTCCTTCTCGAGCGCCTTATTGATGATTTCTTCCAGTTTCGGCGGAACATCAGGATTCAGCCGCACTGGCGCGGTCGCCGCCTTGTGCAGGATGGCATCGAAGACCGCCGCGCTGGTATCGCCGCGGAACGGCACCGTGCCGGTCACCATTTCGTAAAGCACAGCGCCGAACGAGAACAAGTCGGTGCGGTGGTCAAGGTCTCTGCCGAGGGCCTGCTCCGGCGACATGTAGGCCACCGTCCCCAGCGCCGTCCCTGGACTGGTCAGGTGCTCTTCGCGGATGGCGACCGCCGCCGTAGCCTCGGCTCCCGCCGCCGAGACCGGCGCCGGTTGCTGGTTCGCGCTGAGCTTGGCAAGGCCGAAATCCAGCACCTTGGCGTACCCGCGCGTAGTCACGAAAATATTGGCCGGCTTGATGTCGCGGTGAACAATCCCCTGCGCGTGCGCAGCGTCGAGCGCGTCAGCAATCTGGATGCCCAGCTCCAGTACCCGCTCCACATCCATCGCCCTTCCGGTAATCAGGTGCTTGAGCGTGCTCCCGTCCAGGTACTCCATTACAATAAACGGCTGCTGCCCATCAGAGCCAATTTCGTGAATCGTGCAGATATTTGGGTGGTTTAAAGCCGAGGCCGCGTATGCCTCGCGCCGAAATCGCTCCAGCGTCGACGGATCGTTAGCCACGTTCTCGGGCAGGAATTTCAGCGCCACATGCCGAGGCAGGTTCAGGTCCTCGGCTTCAAACACCACCCCCATGCCGCCGCCGCCAAGGCGCCGCAGTACCTTGTAATGCGAAATGGTGTGGCCGATCACCTAGAATAAATGCGAACGCGAGTTGCGTCATACTATGTTGCTCAGCCGCAGTGAGTCAACGTGGGACTCTAAAGTGGTTCCGAGTGGTTTGGCTACACCGAAGTGATCAATTGGCACACTGGGGAGCAGATCGGCAACCAGAAGCCGGCTTAGGGGGGACCGCAGGGCATGTTGCTGGCCTGGCCAAACGGCTCCGCTCCCCGAATTTCGTCGGCTGGACCGGCCCGAGGTATTGGACCTTGCAGTACTGCAGGCGACCACCGTTCACGGTCAGGCCAACATCCGAACTCCGCGAGCAAATCCGTTCCATGCTCCCGGACGAAGCGACGGCTGCAGAAGGGCAGTGGCGGTGGCCTGGCTTACTCCAAATCCGGAGGACTTACCTATGCGGTACGTGCGCAAGACCGACGGTTCACCTGCGGTCCTGCTGGGCGAAGGGGCGGCAGTCGCATTATCGCCCGACGGCAAGTGGGTGGTGGCGCAGTCCCCGGGTTCTCCGGCCCAACTGCGTCTGCTTCCGACCGGCGTTGGTGAAGCCAGGGTGCTCACCCAGGACACGATCAATCACGCCCGGGCGCGCTAGTTCCCCGACGGCAAACGCATCCTGTTTTCCGGCAATGAGCCCGGCCGCGGGGTTCGGCTCTACACGCTCGATGTCACATCCGCCAAAGTCCAACCTGTCTCCCCGGAAGGGGTCGTGGGCACGGCCTACGCCATTTCCCCGGATTCAAAGTTCGTAGCCGCCATCGGTCCCGACCAGAAAGGTTATCTTTACCGTCTGGAGGGAGGTGCGCTAAAGCCAATCCCCGGCTTTTTAGACGGCGAGCAGCCGATCACTTTCAGCGCCAATGGCCTCTACGTTTACCAGCCCGGCGAATTGCCGGCACGCGTCTTTCTCCTCGATTTGCGGACTGGCCATCGCACGCTCTGGCGGCAACTGATACCTTCTGATCCCGCCGGCGTGGTAACCATCGGACCAATTCTCCTCGC
>DASVBI010000109.1:0-9977 GCA_036375915.1 Terriglobales bacterium
GGGCCAGCCCTTTCAACCCGAAGGAGAAGTCCAGTTCCAGGTTTTCCTCGAAGCGGTGCTTTTGCGCATCGGTCATGACGCTGTAAGCGAGCTGCTTGGTGTCGGCGGGCGAAAGCGGCGGCAGGTCCAACGGCCGCAGGCTGCCATGCACGCGTACCTGGGGCGGGGAGTTGGTGGTGAGGTGCAGGTCGCTGCCGTTCATCTCCAGCATTCTTTTCAACAGTTCGCTCAACGTCAGTGCCATGGGTCCTTTTTCCCTTCCCCTTTAGTGAATGGTTTCGCGAGCTACCTCTTCCAGAGTGGTGACGCCTTGCATCACCTTCACCAGGCCGCTGCGGCGGAGGGTAAGCATGCCTCGCTCGATGGCCTTCTTCTTCAGCTCCAGGGAAGAGGCGCCCACCAGAATCAGGTCCTTGATCTCGTCATCTACGTCCATCACCTCGTACAACCCGCAGCGCCCCTTGTACCCGGTGTTGTTGCAAGTGCTGCAGCCCTTGCCTTTTTTGATTTTCACGGTCTTGGCTTCCTGCGGGCTGTAGCCTTCCTCGATCAGGGTCTGCTGGGGAACGTCCACTACCTCGGCGCATTCGCTGCAAATGCGGCGCACCAGGCGCTGGGCGCAGATCAGGTGAACCGCAGTAGCCACCAGGAAAGGTTCAATGCCCATGTTCATCAGGCGGGTGATGGTTTCCGGCGCGCCGTTGGTATGCAGAGTCGAGAGCACAAGGTGGCCGGTGAGCGCCGCCTTGATGGCGATTTCCGCGGTTTCAAAGTCGCGGATTTCGCCCACCAGGATGATGTTGGGGTCCTGCCGCAAAAAGGCGCGCAATGCGGCCGCAAAGTTCAACCCGATCTGCTCTTTCATCTGGACCTGATTGACGCCCTGCAACTGGAACTCGACCGGGTCTTCCGCGGTCATGATGTTGGTTTCCGGCGTGTTCAGCCGGGCGATGGAAGAGTAGAGGGTGTTGGTTTTGCCCGAGCCCGTGGGTCCCGTAACCAGCACCATGCCATAGGGTTTGAGAATGGCTTTTTCGAACTTGACCAGCGACTCTGACTCAAAGCCCAGCTTGGTCATGTCCAGGCGCAGGTTTTCCTTGTCCAGCAAGCGCAGCACGATTTTTTCACCCCACAGAGTGGGCAGGGTGCTGACGCGGAAGTCGAGAGTCTTCTTCTTGCCCGACAGGTTGACCTTCAGCATGATGCGGCCGTCCTGCGGCAGCCGCTTCTCGCTGATGTCCAGCTTGGCCATGATCTTCACACGCGAGGTGATGGCGTCTTTCAGCTTGATGGGCGGCGACATGATGTTCTGCAGCACGCCATCTATGCGGAAACGGACGCGAAACTCTTTTTCGTAGGGTTCCATGTGGATGTCGCTGGCGCCGCGCTTCACCGCGTCGGTCAGAATGATGTTCACCAGCTTGACGATGGGCGCTTCGTCGGCGGCGCGCTCCAGGTCGGCCAGGTCCATCTCCTCCTGCTCCGACTGCAGTTCGACGTCGGCATCGCCCAGCTCCGCCATGGACTGCATGACCTGGTCCAGCTCTTCCTGCTGGTTCTCTCCGTAAGCCTTCTCAATGCCTGCCGCAATGGCCGCTTCCGAGGCCACGACCGGCTCGATGTTGAAGCCGGTCATGAACTTAATGTCGTCCATGGCAAACACATTGGTGGGGTCCACCATGGCGATGGTGAGCGACGCTCCCACTCGGCTCAGGGGCAGGATCTGGTAGCGCTTGGCGGTTTCCACCGGGACCAGCTTCACCACCGTGGGATCAATTTCGAAGTAGGACAAGTTGATAGCGGGAACGCCATACTGCTTGGAAAGAAAGTTGGTGACGTCCTCGTCAGTCATGACGCCGAGCTTGACCAGGGCAGTACCCAGGCGGCAGTTGTCTTCCTTCTGCTTCTTAATCGCCTGGTCTAACTGCTCCGGGGTGATGATCTTCTCTTTGACGAGAAGGTCGCCCAGCCTCTGAGACATACGCCGGCACTCCTATTCGCAGGAACGCAGTTTTAGTTTGGAGCGCACCTTTCCGTGGGGACGGAGCGGGCGCCACTCTTGGGGGAGTTACGCTGGCTGCTTGCTTAGGGGAGATTGCAGCCTAGTGTTCTATGACAGAAATTGTCAATCGGGAACGGTGCTGAGCCAAGTAACTTTGGTACTTATTGCAGGCTGGTCCGCAGGCAGAAGTACAGCGACCAATAGCGCAACCAAGGCGGTGTCGTGTCGGCATCTTGCCGGGGTACGCCGGCCAAAGGCCTTTCTGTGAAGAAGGCGAGAGTTTTAGCGTTTTCCGCGGCGCGGTTGCGACCTGAGTCGCTTACGTTTACGGGACGGGGAGGGCCATTCGTGCTTGCCCATGTCCACACGGCTGCCCCGGAACTCCACGCCTTCGGATTGCAGGCGGAAGCGCTGCTCCAGGCCGGATTCCCCCGGCAGCCGTATATGACCTCCTGCTCCCACCACGCGGTGCCAGGGCAAACCACGGGCAGAGGGGGAATGCAGTGCCCAGACCACCTGGCGGGCTGCACCCGGATGTCCCGCCACTCGCGCCACCCCACCATAGGTGCACACCCGCCCGCGCGGGATCTTGCGGACAGTCGCCAGCAATCGCTTGAACATGTTCATCAACGGCTCATTACCAGGCCCAGTCCGGCGATACAGAGAGCAATGCCGAGCGCAGCGCGGGCGCCCAGGTGCTCGCGGAAGAAGATCAACCCGATTGCCACCAGAAGCAGAGCGGTAGCCACATTGGCAGTCAGCGAGGCCACGCTGATACGCCAACCGCCACGGTAGGCCACCACGAATCCCAATTCGATGCCCACAATGGCCACGCCCACCGCCACGCTCGCCCAGTTTAAATGCTTCCACGAGGAGCGCAGCGAATCCCCGGGATAAAAAGGCAGGATAAGCAGCGACACGATAAGCGCGGTCACATAATTCACCGTGACCGAAAGCATAGGATTCACTTGCGGAGAAACTGATTTTTGTGCGATGTGATACAGCGTGGTTGCGCCTATAGCCAGCAGCACCGGCAGATAGAAGATCACGGACTCCGAATTTAACACTCGCGGGGCACGCTATCCAGATGTTGGGCGAACAATAAAGGGACGGCGCAAGCGCCGTCCCTGGAAAAGATAAGCCGAGTCAGGACTAGGCGACGGCCACCTTGCCGAATGCTTTAATTGCCTTTTCCTGGCTCTCGTATACGTCGAACACGGTGAGCAGTTTGGTCACCTGCAGCAGGTCTCCTACACGTTGCGTCAAATTGGCCAACTTAATGCTGCCGCCCGCATTGCGCGCCGTGGTGTAAAGCCCCACCAGCGTTCCCAGCCCGCCGCTGTCTATGTAGGTAACGCCGCCCAGGTTGAGCACAATCTGCTTCTTGCCTGCGGCCACCAGATCCTTCACCTGCTCGCGCAGCGCCGCCGCCTCGTCCCCGAATACGATGCGCCCGCTGCATTCCAAGACCGTGATGCCTTCTACCACATGGGTAGCGATTTTCAGCTGCATAACACTCCTCCCACAACCCTCGGACTCGCCTGCAAGGGTAGCGCCGATGGCAGCGCTCCCGCAAGGACCAACAGCGCCTTTTCTGCGGTTCAGGAGCGGCCAGCCGGAGATAGCCCAGGTCTTTCTTGCGGGGGTGCGCGGCCATTGGGCCGGGCGCGGCACGCGTTCTAATTGCATGTCAACAAGCGACTTTGAGGCATGCAGAATCGGCTGTCCTCATCACGTATAATCAATTTTTCTCCCCTATGGCTTACCAGGTCCTGGCGCGCAAATACCGTCCGCAACGCTTCTCCGAAGTGATTGGACAGGAGCACGTCACCCGCACCTTGAAGAATGCCATCGAGCAGCAGCGCATTGCCCACGGCTACATATTCAGCGGCCACCGCGGCATTGGGAAGACGACGGTAGCTCGCATCCTGGCCATGGCCCTGAACTGCCGTTCGGCAGACCACCCGGTGCCGGAGCCCTGCGGGGTATGTGACTCATGCACCGAGATTCGCGCCGGCAACTCTGTGGACGTGATCGAGATTGACGCCGCTACCAACCGCGGCATTGACGAGATTCGCGAGCTGCGCGACGCCGCCCGCTACCGTCCTGCCCGCGACCGCTTCAAGATCTGGATTCTTGATGAAGCCCACCAGATCACCGATGCCGCCTTCAATGCCCTGCTCAAAACTCTGGAAGAGCCGCCCAGCCACGTGATTTTCATGCTGGCCACCACCCAGCCCGAGGATATTCCCCAGACCATCCGCTCGCGCTGCCAGCACTTCAGCTTTCACGCCGTCCGTTTCGACGACATTCTGGCTCAGTTGCGCGACCTGGCCGGACGGGAGAACATCCAGGCGGAGCCTGACGCCCTGGCCCTGCTGGCGGAAGCCGGCGACGGCTCCATGCGCGACGCGCTTTCCATTCTTGACCAGGCGATTGCCTGTTGCGGCGAAACTCTGAGCGCGGACGTGGTGCGCCAGCTCGTGGGCACGGTGCCCTCGTCCACGCTCGAACAGATGATGCGGGCGGTGGAACAAGGCTCCAGCGAGGAAGTGTTGCGGCTCACGGACAAGCTGATCAGCGAAGGACAGAATCCCACCCATTTCGCCCGCCAGATGGCGCGTTTCCTGCGCAACACCATCGTAGCCAAAGTGGCGGGCAGCAATTCTGAACTGCTGCAGATTTCGTCTGACGAGCGGCAACGGGTAGGGCGCGTGGCGGAAGCTTTCAGCGAGGAAGATCTGGCGCGTTATCTGCAGATCATGTTGCGCACCCATAGCGAACTGGGCTACAAGCAGGAGCAGCGGTTTCACCTGGAGCTTGGGCTGCTCAAGATGGCACATGCGTCGCGTCTGCTGCCACTGGAGCACTTGTTGAGCGAGGCCGGCGCAGGTGAGAGCGGTACCGGTCCCGGGGGGCCGCGCCCGGCGGTGGCCGCCGCGGTACCGGAACGGTTGCGCAGCGCGGAACCTTCTTCTTTTGCATCGCGGCCAGGCAAGCTGTCTCCGTTCAATGCTGATACTGCGCGCAAGAGCGGCGGCAGCGGCGGCAAGCTGTCCGCCGACGAGGTTGCGCCTGTAGGCATGGGCGCGGGCGCTTCCGTGGTGATGGGGGCGGCCGCGCCGGCGATTGCGCCAGAGAACGAGGACGAAGAGTCCGTTTCCGATTCGCAGGCAGAGCCACAAGCACAAGGGGGCACCACGGACCACTTGCGGGGCGCCGTGGTGAGCGCCCTGGAGAACGGCGGCCATCGCACTCTGGCTTTTATGCTCGACGCCGGCGAATGGTCTCTGCGGGGCAACGAACTCACGGTCAGGGTGGCCGCCGCGCCCGCCGTTCTGGATATGGCTTTCGGCGCCGAGCCGAAAAAGATTGCGAATACGGCGGCCACCGTCGCCGCCGGCCGCTCGCTCAAGCTCTCGCTGCTGGGAGGCGGAACAAGCACCGTGGCGGCCAAGCCCCGTTCCTCCGCCCCTGTCGGCAACGGCGGAGGCCGCAATCGCGCCCTCCAGGACCCGGTGGTGCAACGCATGCGAGAAAAGTTCGGGGCGGAAGTGCGGACGGTTATTGATCATCGGGAGAAACGGTAGCTGGTGGTTGACAGTTGGACTCGCCTTGCTCCCAGCTACCAACTACCAGCTACTAACTACCTGGAGTCATTATGGGCGGATTCAATATCAAAGAAATGATGTCCATGGCCAAACAACAGGCCGAAGTGCTGCAGAAAAAGATGGAACAAACGACGGTGGAAGCCACCGCCGGAGGCGGCTCTGTCAGCGTGAAAATGAACGGACACAAGCAGGTTCTGGCCCTCAAGATTGACCCCGAGGCGGTAAAGGGTGGCGATGTGGAGATGCTGCAGGACCTGGTCACCGCCGCCGTGAATGAAGCCGTCCGCAAAGTGGATGAAGCTATGCAGTCCAGCCTGGGGGGAATGCTGGGCGGCCTGGGGCTGGGAGACTGAGAGATTGTGTAATCGGGTAAATTTGTAATTGGTAATTTAAGCGCGCCGATTGCTGGGCTCCTTGTCTGACGTTGCACTCGGGTTTCATATTACAAATTACCCGATTACAAATTTATTCAATTACACAATTACTCAATTACACAATTTTCCCATGCCCAACTTTGCCGAGCCCATGACCCGGCTCATTGACGAACTGAAGAAGCTGCCCGGCGTGGGCAGCAAAAGCGCGCAGCGGCTTGCCTTCCATATCCTGCGCTCCAGCGAGGAAGACGCCGAGGCGCTGGCTGCCGCCGTGCGCGACGTTAAAGCCAATCTGCGCCTGTGCTCCGTCTGCAACAACATCACGGACGTGGATCCCTGCGTCTATTGCAGCAATCCTACGCGCAACCAGCGCCTGGTCTGTGTGGTGGAAGAGCCTACCAACATCAACGCCATCGAGAAGACCCGCCATTTCAATGGCGCGTATCACGTTCTGCACGGCTCCATTTCCCCGCTGCACGGGATTGGCCCGGAGCAGCTTCGCCTCTCCAATCTATTCGGTCGCATTGATGCCGGCGAGGTGGACGAGGTCATCCTGGCCACCAATCCCACCGTGGAAGGCGAGGCCACGGCTGTCTACATCTCGCAGCAGATCCGGCGGCCCGGGGTTAAGGTGACGCGGATTGCCACTGGCATTCCTGTGGGCAGCGATATCGAATACGCCGACGAGGTCACCATGCTCAAAGCTATCGAGGGCCGCCGCGAGCTTTAGCACGCTAATACACATTGATTCAATCACTTAAAGTCATACTTTGCATGTTTCCAGTGAAGAACCACGGACTTTGCTGCTAAAATTCCTTCCGGCATGACCCCAAGTTCGCCCTTTTGCGACGTGGAAAGCGCGGTTGCCGACATTCGCGCCGGCCGCATGGTGGTGGTAGTGGACGATGAGGACCGGGAGAACGAAGGCGACCTCACCCTGGCGGCGGAGAAGGTCACTCCCGAAGCCATCAACTTCATGGCCCGCTACGGCCGGGGCTTGGTCTGCCTGGCCATGACCGAAGAGCGCCTGGAACACCTGCGCATCGGCCCCATGACGGCGGAGAACACCTCCAACTACGGCACTGCATTCTGCGAGTCGGTGGATGCCCGCGAAGGCGTGACCACCGGCATCTCCGCCTACGACCGCGCCCGCACCATCGCGGTGGCCATTGATCCCGCCAGCCGTCCCTCCGACCTGGCCCGCCCTGGCCACGTTTTTCCCCTACGCGCCCGCAAAGGCGGGGTGCTGGTGCGCGCCGGGCAGACGGAAGCGTCGGTTGATCTGGCCCGCCTGGCCGGGCTGGTGCCCGCCGGCATTATCTGCGAAATCATGAAGGACGACGGCAGCATGGCGCGCGTGCCCGACCTGGTGGAGTTCTGCCGCCAGCACGATTTAAAGATGCTGACGGTGGCCGAGCTCATCCGCTACCGCATGCAGCATGAGCGCTACGTCCGCCGCCTGGGCGAGGCCCTGCTGCCGACCACTCACGGCGAGTTTCGTATGATCGCCTATGAAAGCGAAGTGGAAGGCGGCGAGTCCCATGTGGCCCTGGTGCGGGGCGACCTGGAGCATGCCCCCGAACCGGTCCTGGTGCGCATGCACTCCCATTGCCTGGTGGGCGATGTTTTCGGCGCCACCTGGTGCGAGTGCCGCAACGTGATTGACCGCTCGCTGCAGATGATCGCCGAGCAAGGGGTCGGGGCCCTCATCTACCTTCACCAGACTTCCAAGGGATTTTCCGTGGAGCGGATGGGAGAGCGCACGCTGCTTTCCTTCCATCGCGATGTGCGCCTGCCCGCTTTGCCGGAAAGCGAGCGCAAGACGCAGCGCGAAATCGGCATCGGGGCGCAGATTCTTTCCGACCTGGGGCTGCGCCGCATCCGGCTGCTCACCAACCACCCGCGCAAGGTGGCCGCCCTGCAGGGCTTTGGCATTGAGATTGTGGAAGAGGTGCCCATCCACATGGCTCAAAACCCCTTCACCACAAAGGACACAAAGGGGCACTAAGAGTGTGATTGATTCTTATCTAGATTCCGCAGCAACGGGATTTAGCCCTCCCGCTCAGGGTTCATCAATGTCTCTTTAAATTTTTTAGCGTGGCCCTTCGTGGCCTTTGTGGTGAACAGGGGTCAGCAGGGCTTGCGCGGGATGACCTCGCAGTCGTGGATGAAGAATTGGGCGGCGCAATGCTCGGAGCCGCAGATTACGGGCAGCAGTCCCGCGATCTGGCGGCGGGTGATCAGACCCAGCGTGCCGCAGTCCGGGCAGGCGAGCACGGCCCAATAGGGATCTTCCTTTTCGCCCACTTCGCCGGCGTTTTCCAGCACAAACACGGTGCCCGGCCCCATCTGCTCCGGAATCCATTCGGTAAGCACGTTTAATTCGCCGACCATCTCTCCTCCACCCTGATCACAGGGCCTTCCTCTTGACGTGTGGTAAACGAGCGGCCACGCTGGCCTTCTTGCGGCTGCGAAGGCTGGCGCGGATGTGGCGCACCGTATCGCTCAAGCAGACACTCAGAATGGGCTGGCGCGCGTTTTTCAGGATGTCAACGATCTGTTTGGCCGAGGTCTCCAGATACAGCCGGGAGCCGTCGGTGAGCAGGTGGTATTCGGAGCCGCCGCTTACCGTTTCTGCGAGACGGCTACCCAGCTGGCGCTCTAGAAACCGCACCACCTTGCGAACCCGTTGTAAGGGAAAGCCGCGGCGGCGCAGGTCGGCAATGACCGCAATCTCCGCCAGGTCATCGAGCGAATACAGCCGGCGGTGGCCCTCCCGGGCGGGAACGACGATGCCCTGCTCGTCCCACCATTGCAGCTGCCTGGCGGTGATGCCGGTTAGTTCGACAATCTGCACGGAGGTAAAACGCTCTTCCATTCGCCAGCTTTCCTGTTTTAAACAGAAACCCTAAAAAATGTTTGATTGCTTGCCCGCTGACTCATTCTAGGGAAGAGCAAAACAGAGTCAACACAAAATACAGCGCCCGCGGAACCGTCGTGTTGACCTTCGCGGTTCACCTCGGGTCGCGGCGCTCAGCCCCTGATTGCGCCGCAAAAATCGCGGCCAGAACTTAGCTGGCTGCGGGTGAAGTGAAGTAGTCGCGCTTCTCCTCTCTCCTTTTCATAGCGTTTTCCACAGCCATCTGTAACCTGCTGTTGGTACATGTCCTGTTGGGGGTTATTTTGCTGGTGCGCGGCTTACGCCGATTGCTCTTTAGCGTCTAAACTAGCGTTATCAAAGCGAACTTTTATTCCCCAACCTACGTATCATTTTTGGGCAAAGATCTGGAGGAAGGATGTTGCAGTTATCAGCAAAACGTTCGGGAGAAAACGTCGTCCTGCAGTGCACCGGAAGAATGGTGGCTGGGGAAGGCTTGAAGGGGTTGCAGAAGGCCGCGACCACGCAGCGGGCCACCGTGCTGGTCATGGACCTGCAAGGAGTGGAAGCCCTGGATGCTGCCGGTCTGGGAACGCTTCTGCGGATACGCCAGTGGTGTAGCGCGCAGGGGGCGGGTCTGAAGTTGATTAACCTGAACCGACACGTGCGCGAGGTGCTGGCGTTGACCGCGCTGGATTCGGTAATCGAGGTTCACCCGACCGAAGCGGCGGGCGATTCTGGCGTACTGCCGCGGGAGTGGGCCTGCGTGGAATCCTGAAGCGCAAGGTTATTGTTCTACCATGGGCGGCTTGCGAGCCGCCCTTTGCATTTGTGCCGTTATGTTGTTCCCGGTAGCGGCACAGCTTCTAATGAAAGCACAGGGGCCCTCGACTTTTGCGCTCTTTCCACCTGCTCGGTCGCGTTTTCGTTTGGGATGACAGCCGAGGTGCGCGAAGGGTATATTTCTCGTTCTCCCGCATGCATAACAATTCTATCGCCCGCAATCTGTCTCTCAGCATTGCCATTTTTGGACTTCTTGTTCTAAGCGCAGGCGCGGTTCGTGCCCAGGGCATTGACCCCAGTTTTTATGCCGGTTTGCGCTGGCGCTGCAT
>DASVBI010000449.1:0-2490 GCA_036375915.1 Terriglobales bacterium
GGGCCAGCCCACACACGAAGCAGAGCATGGATGTGTACAGCAGCGCATTGGAGAAGATCGCGTGAACTCGCATACAATCACGGCGAAACACTGGCCTCGTCCCATGCTAAACAGAGATGGCGGCAGGTTCGGCTCGACGCGACAATCACGGAAGGGCAGGGATTCCCGAAACGATATTCGATGCAAATTTGCGAATAGCACACCATGCCATTCGGCAATGAAGCCTGCTGGAAAAGTCCAAAAAGCGGCGCAGCCCAAGGCAAGTCTGCCCGGCTATGAGTGGAGGGTACGTTTCACGGGGCGGGGGGAAGCCCTTGTCGTGACGGTTGGCCAGCCACTTGCGGCTTCTCCGTGGTGAACTCAAGTTCTTTCTTGAACCGCTGGACTATGCGCTTGCCTTCCGCAGTGTTGGCCAGGTTGTCCATTTCCGGTGCGTTGGCACAACAGCGGAAGAGTTCTTCGCCGGCCTTGCCGCCGGAGATGTAGTGCCACTGGGGCGTAGTGATGGAAGTCAACGGCCCGTAGTAATTGGGGAACAGAGGTGTCAATTTCGCCTGCGCCAGTTCAGAAACTACCGGCATGAGCGGCACTTTGTCGTCTGGGCTGGTCCAAAGTTTGGAGATAGAAATGCCCGGTAGCGCACTGGAGTCTCCGTTGGGAACGAGGCTCAGCAACGTAGCCGGAAGGCTCACGGTTGAAACCGGAGTGGCGATGTGGACTCCTGTGGGCACCTTGCCAGGTTCCCAGAAGATGAGGGGGACATGAATGAGCTCCCGATAGAGCGCATTGAGGTGGTCCATGAAGCCGTGTTCGTTGAACTCCTCGCCATGATCGGAGGTGATGACCACCAGGGTGTTCTTATCCAGGCCGCGCTGGTGCAGTTGCTGAAAGAATTGCCCCAGTTCTGTATCTACGTACTGGATGGCTCCGTCGTAGGCGTCCATCTCGGCCTGGCGCTGCTGGGGCGTAAGGGAAGCAAACCAGTCCCAGGCCAGGGGAATGGGGGCGGCGGGATGGGCCACCCTGGTAAAGCGATGGAGATAAGGCTCGGGCGGCAGGTAGGGGTCGTGGACGTCGTAGTAGTTGAGAAAAATGAAGAAGGGGTGGCCGTGGTTGGATTCAATCCAGCGCAGAGCGTGCTGGTTGATCTGGCGGGCGTTGCGTCGGCCGATGCGGTCTTTAGCGATGTGCAGGTGATACAGCGCCTGCTCCACGCGTTCGCCATAATAAGCCTGGGGGAAGGCGCTGGCCGGGGACTCGTAATCGTCCTCGAAATGAATGAAGCCCCGCCCCAACCCGGTCCGGCGGGAGAAAAAGTAGGTGCTGGCCGAGAAGCCGGCGGTGCGGTACCCCAGGCGCTGAAAGGCTTCCCCGAGAACAGGGTATTGCGGAAGCAGGCTGACGCCCATGTAGCAGGCGCCGTGCTCATGCGGGTAGCGGCCGGTGAGCATGGAGGCGTGCGAAGGCAGAGTCCAGGACGAGGGCGCCATCGCATTCTCGAAGAGAACTCCCTGATCCGCAATGCGGCCCAAGTTAGGGCTGGTGGGGCGGCCATAACCGTAGGTGGAAAGATGGTCGGCCCGCAGGGTGTCCACAACGATCACCAGCACGTTAGGCGAGCCAGGAGCGGCGGCAGGCAAACGAGAAATCTGCCGCCTCTCGTGCGCGCGCTGGAAAATTGGGAGCCCGATTAACATCATCGCGGCCACGGCCACCACCCAGGGCAGGCTACGCCGCTGTGCCCGGCGCAACCTCGGCTGTGCCAGCGCTGAAGCGGTGGTTACCGCCAGCAAAAGAGCCACCAGCATCAGGCCGACCGTCTCCGCCAGGGGATGGCCGGCGATGGCGGCGGACCAGCGAGGCGGCAGAGCGGCTTCCCACACCGAGGAGGTCACGCGCAGCCAGTCGAAATACATGAACCAGGCAAACAGACTGGCGGCGCGAAAGAAGAGGGAGGGGCGCCCGGTAAGGACATTGCGCAGCGCCAGAATAGGCAGGGCTACGAGGAGCGCTAGAACCACGTCAACCGGAATCGGGACCCAGGTGAGTTCGAGAATTCGAATATGCCGGACATGGAAGAATAAGAGGCCTTCCACCAGTCCGGTAATCACTCCGAACCACACGGCGATAACGAGTATGTCCCTGCGGGAGGTGTCGTCCTGGGGAGCACGGTCAAGAGCCAGAGGCATATGGAGGAGCAGATTGAGGGCTCAAGTGTCCGCCCTGGTATGGTTCAACTGAGATGAAATCCTCAACCCGTATCAAAAAGCATATCACGAGGGGAATTGCGGCTTTGAACGAACGGAGCGGCCCAATTTGCGCGTAGTATAATTTTGTAACTTCAGCGAAATCGAAACGCGGACATTCAGTTGAGTCTTCCTGCAACCCAGCCTGCGGCGGCGTCCAGCGGTTCGAACGCCGTGGCGACGCATAATTTCGGCTGGCACGGCCTTCACGACAGACAATTCTGGAAGGTGTGGCTGGAGCACG
>DASVBI010000205.1:0-3559 GCA_036375915.1 Terriglobales bacterium
GGTCGAGACACTCGCTTTCGGGAATGGCTTCCGGGCGGAAGACGCGCGCCACAACAATCTCGTCGGCGGTAGCAAGCGACTGGGCCAGGTCGTTCTGCAGAACGTTGCGGCGCAGGGTGTTGGAGCGGGGCTCAAGGATGGCCCACAGACGGCGCCCGGGATAGCGGGCGCGCAGCGCCTTGATGGTTTCGGCAATGGCGGTAGGGTGGTGGGCGAAATCATCAATGATGGTGACACCATTGACTTCAGCCTTCACTTCCAGGCGGCGCTTCACGCTCTTGAAAGTTTTCAGCGCCTGGGCAATTTGCGCTTCGCTGATGCCGCAGGCAACAGCCATGGCGGCAGCGGCGGTGGCGTTGAGGACGTTGTACTCGCCGGCAAGGGGGAAATCGAAGTCAGTCCAGTGCCGGCCTTCGCGAAGGACCGACCAGTGCGTGTGCTGAGGTTCGAGTTGCAGGTTGGCGATCTGCCAGGCGGCGTGGTTCGTGCCATAGCGCTCGACTGGGCAGAGAGCTTTGCTCACGCACTCGCTCACATTGGCGTTGCCTTCGTAGGCGATGATGCGCCCGCGGCGGGGCACCAGGTTAACCAGGCGCTTGAAGGCCGTCTTCACCGCCTCCAGATCTTTATAGATGTCGGCGTGGTCGAATTCCACCGAGGTGAGGATGACGGAGTCCGGAAAATAGTGCAGGAACTTGGGCCCCTTGTCGAAGAAGGCGGTGTCGTATTCGTCGCCTTCGATAATGAAGTGGCCGCCGTCACCGAGGGCGAAACTGCTGCCGAAATTCTCCGCAATGCCGCCGACCAGGAAGGCAGGCCGCTTCCCCGCCGATTGAAAAATCCAGGCCAGCATGGAGGTGGTGGTGGTCTTGCCGTGGGTGCCGGCGATGACGATGACTTCGCGGCCGCGCAGAAATTCGTCGTGCAGAATCTGGGGCAGCGAGCAGTAAGGGATGCGGTGGTCGAGCAGGTATTCCAGTTCCACGTTGCCGCGGGAAATGGCATTGCCCACCACGACCAGGTCGGGATGGGGTTGCAGATTGGCTTCGGCATAGGGCTGGGCCACGGGAACGCCGAGGCCAGCCAGAAAATCGGACATGGGCGGGTAGGCGGCGGCGTCGGAACCGGTGACCTTGAAGCCGCGCTGCTTGAGCATGCCGGCCAGCGAGGCCATGGCCGTGCCGCAAACGCCGATGAGATGAATGTGACGGCTGGATTTCATAGTTTGGCCGAACGAACCGCTTCCCCCGCGGGCGCGACCGATGGTTCCAGGAGGCGCAGCCGAACCGCGTCTTTCTTTGCTTCCAGCGAGCAGCGCACGCCCAGAGGCAGCGTAATGTTCTCCCGTGTAACATGCCCGGAGCGCAGGCCGTAAGCAACCGGAATGTGCAGGTCGCGTAGCACGCGGGTAACCACCTGCTCCAGCGTGTAATCCTGCTCCACGCCCGGCTGGATACAGTCCAGCATCTCGCCGAAAACGATGCCGCGCACGGTCTCCAGCTTGCCGGCAAGCTTTAACTGCATGAGCATGCGGTCAATCTGGAAGGGCTTGGCGGCCACGTCTTCGACGAAGAGGATGGTGTCGCGAGTGTCAATTTCATAGGGCGTGCCCAGGGAGGCCGCCAGCATGGAGAGGCAGCCGCCGTAGAGCGTGCCATCGGCGTGACCCTCAAGTAACGCTTTAACTTCTGACCCGGGAGAAGAGTTGAGCTCCCAGGGGGAAGTAGCAGATAGCGCGGCGTTCCAAGAGGGCAGGTGCACGCCCTCGGGAACGGCAAAATCCTTAGTGACCATGGGGCCATGAAAGGTGACCAGGCCGGCGGCATGGGTGAACCAGGTCAGCAGAGTGGTCACGTCACTATAACCGACGAAAATTTTAGGGTGGCGCTTGAGCTTGGCGAGGTCCAATTCCTGGAGCAGGTAGTTGGTGCCGTAGCCGCCGCGTGCGCAGACGATAGCGCGCACATCGTCGCGCTCAAACATTTCCTCCAGTTCGCGGGCGCGGCGGCGCGTGCTGCCGGCGAAGTAGAGATCACGGTCGAGAATGGAATCGTCGTAGATGGGCCGGTAGCCGAGGCGTCGCAGGCCCTCGCAGCCTGCCAGCAGCAAATCGCGCTTGATAGGACTGCCGGGCGCGACGATGCCAACCGCGTCGCCGGGACGAAGTGGCGGAGGTTTAAGGCGCGGATTGGGTGATTGGTCCATCGTTCTAGACAAAGAAATCGCCGCGGCAAATGAGGCGCGCGGGACCGCGCAGGAAGACGCGCTCCTCCCAGCGCACGCTTTGCACTCCCCCGGGGGTGATTACTTTCACCGGGGACTGCGCGCGTTTGGCAGCAATTGCGGCCACAGCAGCGGCGCAGGAACCGGTGCCCGAGGATTGCGTTTCGCCCACACCGCGCTCAAAAAAGCGGGCGTGAATGTCATTATTTTTACCGGTCGTTACCAGCTCAACATTGATGCCGTACTTGAAGTCGTGGTGCTTGCCGATTTCGGCTGCTTCCGCCTGCCAGCCCGGGCCGAATTCTTTCACAAAAACCACAAAGTGCGGATTGCCCATGGAGATGGGAATGCCGCGCAACTCGCCGAAGGCGAGCTTGATGGGGAACTCATCGCCTACCTGGGGCTCGCCCATGTCAGTTTCAAATTCGAACTCCGTGCCATTGCGGCGAACCAGGTTACAGGTCTTTAGTCCGGCTCCGGTGCGCACAATTACATTGTCTCTGCCCTGCTCGTAGGCGAAGTAGGCGGCGACGCAGCGGGTACCGTTGCCGGAAATTTCAGCTTCGGAACCATCGGCATTGAAGAGGCGGGCGCGGATATCGGCATCGGTGGCGGGAAAGAGCCACTCCACGCCGTCGGCGCCAACGCCCTGGTGGCGGTCGCACATGCGGCGGCTGACCGCGGCCAGATCAGGGCGCGCGTGCAAACCGTCCACAATGAGGAAGTCGTTGCCGCAAGCGCTGGCTTTGACAAAAGGAATGGCGGGAGCAGGAGTCATTCGCCCTCAGCCTGGCCCAGGGAGTTGACGCTGCGCAGCAGCGTGGATCGGCGCAGGCGGTTAAGCAGCGCGGTTTGCTCCTGGCGCGCCGCGTCCACGGAAAACTGCACACGGGAGAGGCCGTCAATTTTGGCGATCTGAACCGAGGTCATACCCAGGTGCTCATCCTGCAAAATGCGGTTGAGTTCGGATATGACGGTCTCGGCGTTCTCGCCCAGCACTTCATAACTCACCAGCGCCGGCTTGAGCTCGAAGCGGGCTTCCATGCGGCCGAGGGTGTACAGGGCAAGCAGAGCGATGAGAGTGGCCATGACAGCGGGCAGATAGAGCCCGCCGCCCACGGCCATGCCGATGGCGGCCACCACGAAGATAGTGGCGGCGGTGGTCAGGCCGACGACAGAACCGCGGGAATGAAGGATGGAACCGGCGCCGATGAAGCCGATGCCGGGGATAATCTGCGCCGCAATACGGGTGTGGTCGCCGGGATATTCGCTGGCCAATTCGAAGGAGAGGATGGTGAACAGGGCCGAGCCCAGGCACATGAACATGTTGGTGCGC
>DASVBI010000198.1:0-3809 GCA_036375915.1 Terriglobales bacterium
CGGCCAGCAGTTTGGCCTCAGGGCCCAGTTGGGCCAGCATGGTGGCGGCTTCTTTCAATGAGCCGGCGCGATGATAGTGGAAGGCGCGGGGGAACATTTGGTGAAGGCCCGGCCCGAGGCGGCTGGCCCGGCGGCGAACCAGCTTATCAGAGATACGTGAATTTTGGATAGGGTGGCAGCGACCGCCACGGCATGACAAGCGGCGCCTCAGGGCCGCGCTCAATTAAGCAAATGCAGAAGAGCACCTGAGGTTTCATTGGAGTGCCGCGATCCATGTTTCGGCAACGAGTCAGTCCCGCAGGGACGTCATAGTAAAGCCCAGGACGGAAGTCCTGGGTAACGCGATCCTAACTCCTCCCCAGTCCCGGAGGGACGGCACAAGGATTTCACATCTCCTCGTGATATTTGGCACAGACAACTCCAGCACATCGGGCGAAACATTGAAATGGAATTCCCATGTCCCACTCCTATCCGAATGTGCTCGTTCATTGTGTGTTCAGCACGCGTGAACGGCGACCTTTGATTTCCGCCGAGCTCCAGGCAAAACTCTGGCGCTACCTGTCGGGCATTGCAAGAGGCCACAAGATTAACCTTTTGGAATGCGGAGGTACCACCAATCACCTCCACGTTCTGCTGGTTCTGCCAGCCGATATGCCTTTAAGTAAAGCTGTTCAAACCCTCAAGGCTAATTCCTCACGCTGGTTGGGCGACCACGGAATTGATTTCGCCTGGCAGGAAGGTTATGCGGCATTCAGCGTCAGCGCCTCGCAGGTAAGCTCTGTGCGGGAATATATTCAGAATCAGGCGGCACATCACCAGCACCGCAATTTTGAAGATGAGTTCATCGCGTTGTTGAAGAAATCGGGCATTGCCTACGACCCGAAATATGTCTTAGGCTGAGTGCCGTGCCTACGGCACTCGGATTATCTACCGACCTTCTCCCAGGACTTCCGTCCTGGGCTTTCCTATTCCGTCCCTGCGGGACTAACCCTCGTATTTTATCCGCGCTCACCTGATCCGGAAGATTGTGCTTATTTGACGGAGTCCCTTCTCATATCTGCTCCGATTGAGAAGAGCGTCGGCCCCTTTTGCTACAGCAGCATGCCCGCAATAGAGGCCGACATCAGGTTGGCCATGGTCCCGGCCAGCATGGCTCTCAAGCCCAGCCGCGCCAGTTCGCCTTTCTTGTTGGGCGCGAGCGCGCCAATTCCCCCAATCTGAATGCCGATGGAACTGAAGTTGGCAAAACCGGTGAGCGCGAAGGTGGCGATGGTAAACGAGCGCTGCGCCAGCACCGCCTTCTGCGGTCCCAGCAGAGAAAACGCCACCAGTTCGTTCATCACCATGCGCGTGCCCAGCAGGTTGCCCACCGCCATGCAATCCTTCCAGGGAACGCCGATGACCCAGGCAATAGGAGCAAAGATAGTTCCAAAAATGGTTTGCAGGCTCTCGGGAAAGTGGGTGAACCCCACGTGCGCCAGCCCGTTGTGAATACCGCCCAGAATGCCGTTGCAAAGCGCAATCAGCGCCAGAAAGGAAATGAGCATTGCGGCCACGTTCAGCGCCAGATAGAGGCCGTCGGTGGTGCCGCGGGCTATGGCCCCGATCGCGTTTTCACTCTTGTCCTCCATCTCCGCCAGTTCGACTTTGCCGGCGGTGAGCGGCTTCTCCGTCTCCGGCACCAGCATTTTGGAAATCAGAATCGTCCCGGGTGCGGTCATGATTACGGCGCTGAGCAGCGCCTTGGCATCAATGCCAAACATTATGTAAGCGGCCATAATGCCGCCGGAAACGTGGGCCATGCCGCTGGTCATGATGGTCATCAGCTCGGAGCGGGTCACATCCGGCAGGTAGGGGCGGATGGTCAGCGGCGCCTCCGTCTGTCCCATGAAGATGCTGGCTGCCACGTTCAGCGATTCCGCCCCGCTGGCGCCCATGAAGCGCGTCATCACCCGCGCCGCCTGGCGGATGATGAACTGCATGATGCCGTAGTGATAGAGCACGGCAAAAAATGCGGCGATGAAGATGATGGTAGGCAGCACCTGGAAGGCGAAATACATGCCCAGGTGCGAGCTTTTCTTGCCCAGCTCCCCAAAAACAAATTCCGACCCGGCAAAGGAATAGGACAGCAGCCTGGTGACGTAATCGCCGATCACCTGGAAAACTCTTCTTCCCACCTCCCAGCGCAGCACCAGCACGGCAAAGGCAAACTGCAGGCCCAGGCCCCAGCCCACCGTCTTGTAGCGAATGGCGCGGCGGTTGGTGGAGAAAATAAACGCCAGGGAGAGCATGGTCAGCAGTCCCAGGATGCCGGTGAAACGCCCCATCTCAGCTACCCTCGTTTTCTGTTCCGCAAATCAAACCGTGCACAAGCGGCTGGGCGAAGGAAGGCGGCTGGTCCGCAATCTGATAACCGGCCTCAATCATCTGCCGCGCCGCCGCCACTCGCGTTTCGGAATTGTAATGGATGGCGCACAGCGGCTCGCCCCGAACCACGCGCTCCCCCACCTTCTTGTGCAGGACGAGGCCGACAGCGGGATCTATGGAGTCTTCTTTTTTCTCCCGGCCGCCGCCCAGCATCATGCTGGCGATTCCGACCTGCTCGCACTGAATCGCGGTCACAAACCCATCCCGCGGGCTGAGCACCTCGGTTTTGTTCCGCGCCTGCGGCAGGCGGGCCGGCTCGTCCACCACGCGCGCGTCGCCACCCTGCTGGCGCACCATCTCGCGAAATTTTTCCAGCCCGCGGCCGGAGGCGATAATCTCCGCCGCCTGCTTCTTGCCCTCATCCTTGCTGGCGCTCACCCCGCCCAGCAGGAACATCCAGCCGCACAGCTCCAGGCACAACTGCCGCAGGTCATCCGGACCCTGCCCGCGCAGAACCTCCACGCACTCTTCCACCTCCAACGCATTGCCCACCTTGCGCCCCAGGGGTTGGTCCATGTCGGTGAGCAGGGCCACCACCTTCTTGCCCATGCGCTGCCCGGTCTCCACCATCAATTCCGCCAGGAAGGCGGCGTCTTCCTGCTTTTTCATGAAGGCGCCGCTGCCGGTCTTGACGTCGAGCACCAGCGCGTCTATGCCCTCGGCCAGCTTCTTGCTCATGATGGAGGCGCAGATCAGATACGGACTCTCCACCGTGGCGGTCACGTCGCGCAGAGCATAGAGCTTTTTGTCCGCGGGAGCGATCTCCGCCGTCTGCCCGATCATGGCGCAGCCGCACTGCCGCAGTACGCGCAGAAAATCGGGCAGGGCGAGATTAACGTTGAAGCCGGGAATGGCTTCTAACTTGTCCCGCGTCCCGCCGGTGTGGCCCAGGCCGCGCCCGCTGATCATGGGCACCAGCAGGCCGCCCGCCGCCGCCACCGGCGCCAGCACCAGCGAGGTTTTATCGCCCACGCCCCCGGTGGAGTGCTTGTCCACCTTGACTCCGGGCAGCGAGGAAAGGTCGAGAACTTCGCCCGAATGCAGCATGGCTTCGGTGAGGGCGGCAGTTTCCGCGCGCGTCATGCCCTTCAGCACCACGGCCATCAGCCAGGCCGCCACCTGGTAGTCGGGGACTTCGCCGCGGGTGTAGGCCGAGACCAGCTGCTCGATTTCTTCGCGTGTATGCTCCTGCGCGTCGCGCTTCTTGCGGATGGCGTCCACCGCGCGAAAGGGAACCAGGCTGGGGGAGGATTGACTCACAGCAGGAGAAAGCCCTCCGGCAGAAGATCGCGGATGGGCGTTTCCTTCCACCCTTCCTTCGCACGAAACAGAACTATCGCCTCCGGGCCAAATTCCCAGATCACCTGGCGGCAGGCCCCGCA
>DASVBI010000457.1:0-4097 GCA_036375915.1 Terriglobales bacterium
CGGTGGAGCAACAGTGCTTGTGAGGTTGCTACGCCTGCCGTGGGCGTAGGCGATTGCCATCCGGGGACGGCGAAATCGCCGGCATCATAGGTGTTAAATCGTCAATCATAAATCGGACAATCGTCAATTGCTCTGCGCCTCTGTGGTGAATTGGTTCGCTATTCGAACAGCGAATCCACAAATGCCTGCGGATCGAAGGGCAGCAGGTCGCCGGCCTTCTCCCCCACTCCCACGTAACGCACGGGCAGCCCTAGTTCGCGGGTAATGGCCACTACCACCCCGCCTTTGGCGGTGCCATCCAGCTTGGTCAGCACAATGCCGGTCACGCCCGAGGACTGGGTAAACAGACGCGCCTGCTGCAGCCCATTCTGTCCCGTGGTAGCGTCCATGATGAGCAGGGTTTCATGCGGCGCGCCGGGAATGATGCGCTGCGCCGTGCGCCGCATCTTCTCCAGTTCCGCCATCAGGTTGACCTTGGTGTGCAAGCGCCCCGCCGTATCCACGATGACATAGTTGGTCTGGCGCGCCTTAGCCGCCTGCAGCGCGTCGAAGAGCACGGCCGCCGGATCGCCGCCCGCCTTGGTCTTGATCACCTCCGTGCCCGTGCGCGTGCCCCAGATTTCCAGCTGTTCGATAGCGGCGGCGCGAAAGGTATCGGCGGCGCACAGGAGCACGGATTTGCCATCGGCGCGCAGAACATTTGCCAGCTTGCCGATGGTGGTGGTCTTGCCTGTGCCATTGACCCCAACTACCAGGATGACCTCCGGCTCGCCCTCCACTCTCTGCACCGGCTGCGAGCTGTTCTGCGTGAGTATGGCCAGCAGCTCCTCCTTGAGCAGGCGCTTGAGCTCGCCAACGTCGTTGATCTGCTTACGGTCAGCCTTCTCGCGCAGTTTTTCCAGAACTTCGTGCGTCGTGGTCGTCCCCAGGTCGGCGCCAATCAGCGTGGCTTCCAGGTCGTCCAGGGTGGAACGGTCAATTTCCTTGTGGAAGGAAACCACGTCTTCCAGCCGCTCGCTCAGGTTCTCGCGCGTGCGGGTGACCGCTTGCTTCATGCGGTCAAGAAAACCAGGTTTCTGCTCGACGCTGCCAAATAAGGTCTGAATCATGAAAAACGCCCGGAAGCCTATGCAGTATGCGCGCTAAACTTTCATTATAGCCAACCGAGGCGGCGGGGCCGGCCGCACCAGCCACCGGCAAGCCCGGCAATTGACAGCGGAGGAACTCCGGCCTATGGTGGCCAGCTGACACCGGTGCGATTCGCCGGCTCATTCAGCTTGGAGCCTGCCATGAAGATTTTCGGCATATTGCTGGTTGTTTGCGGGCTGCTACTCGCTTCTCCTTATCTCCACGCGACCGACGTTTCCGCTGAGCACGGCAACGACATGGTGCACGTTGGCAAGTCCATTGATGTCGGTCCCAACGAGGCCCTGGGTGACGCGGTCTGCATCGGCTGTTCCATCCATATCGCTGGACGCGGCAACGGCGATGTGGTGGCTGTAGGCGGCAATGTGCAGGTGGATGGAACCGTGCAGGGCGACTCCGTCGTGGTCGGCGGCAACCTGCGGCTGGGGCCGGGCGCCATTGTTCACGGCGATGTCAGCGTGGTGGGCGGCAAGCTGCTACGCGATCCGACCGCCAGAATTGACGGAGAAGTATCCAATCCCTCTGTGCTGGGCAATGCTTCCGGCCTGGCTCTCATACTCTTGGCCCCATTTTTGTTCATGCTGGTGGTGGGCGTCGTGCTTTCCGTGCTGTGCGTGGCAGTGCTGGGCGAGCGACGCATTGAGATAATGGTGCAAGCATTGCGCAGGCACACGGGCCTGGCGTTGCTCGCAGGCCTGGGCGCGCTAGCCGGATTCGTGGTTCTGAATGCGGTATTTCACTGGGCGGGTCCCCTGGGACCGCTCGTCTTTATCGGTCTGTCGCTGGGAATGATCGCGCTCGCCATTGTCGGCTACGCCGGAGTGAGCGCCTGGGTGGGCCATGGCCTGGCTCCCGCCGCCGGCTTGATGGGGGCGGTTATCGCGGGCGCCATCCTGGTGGGGGTTCTGCAGGCAATTCCGTTACTGGGAGTATTTGCGATTCTCATCTTCGGGCTATTGGCTCTGGGCGGAGCTGCTCTCAGCGGTTTGGGCACCGATTCTGAATGGCTGGCGCAGCGTCTTTCCAGCCGCCCCGCAACCCCGCCAGCTAACGCCGCCAGCGGCCGCTAGCGCACATCAGCCAAATTCTGGCTGCGGGCTGGGAAGCAGACTCCTCTCGCATACAATGGAGCCATGTTTACTGGACTGATTGAAGAAGTCGGGCGGGTGGAGAAAATCACGGAGAATGACGGCCAGCGCCGCCTTACTGTCTGCGCGTCGCGCCTGCCGCGCGAACTGCACATCGGCGACAGCATCTCGGTGAGCGGCACCTGCCTTACGGCGGTGGACGTTCAGCCCCAGTCCTTTGCCGCCGACCTGGCCGCCGAAACCTGGGTCCGTACATCTTTCTCCCGCATCCACGAAGGCGCCCTCGTCAACCTGGAACTGCCGATGCGCGCGGATGGCCGCTTCGGCGGCCACCTGGTGCAGGGCCACGTGGACGGCACCGGCAAATTTCTGGGCCTCGATCCCATACCCGGCGGAAATGATTTCTGGCTGCGCCTGGAAATTCCCCGCGAACTGGAGCGCTACGTGGTTCACAAGGGTTCGCTGGCGGTGGAAGGAATCAGCTTGACCGTGGCCAAACTGGAAGGCACCAGCGTGACCATTGCCATCATTCCCCACACCGTTGAAATGACCAATCTCAAGTCCTTGCGGCCCGGCGATCCTCTCAATCTGGAGGTGGACCTGGTCGCCAAGTACGTGGAAAAGATGGTGCGCGGAGAAGAAGCAAGCGCCCTGACCGTGGAACGCCTGATGGCGGAGGGCTTTTGACTCTGTAGCGCCGGCATCCTGCCGGCTGCCTTGCGGACGTCCCAACCGCATGTAATTCCAACCCTGCGGAGATATGAAACCTCGCAGGCCCAAGCAGTTTGCGGGTCAAGGCAGCCGAATCAGGTCTCGCTGCGCCACTCTCCGCCCTCCTGCCCCGGCGGCGGCGGTTCGAGCCGCAACTCA
The DNA here is from genome assembly GCA_036375915.1 of Terriglobales bacterium. Lineage (GTDB taxonomy): Bacteria > Acidobacteriota > Terriglobia > Terriglobales > Acidobacteriaceae > JAICWP01. Next base: position 3,105 of record DASVBI010000457.1, read on the forward strand.
TCCAGCTCCAGAAATTCTTTCACAATCGGCTCGCGTGAGCGCACCATCTCGGCCGTGGTGCCGAAGAAGATCACCCTCGCTTCGTGCAGGAAGACCACGCGGTCAGCCAGTTTCTTGGCCAGCCGCATGTCGTGGGTTACGACCACGCTGGTCAGCTTGAGCTGAAATTTAAGCTTCTTGATCAGGTCGCCGAGCAGTTGCGCCATCAGCGGGTCCACCATGGTGGTGGGTTCGTCGTACAGCACGCATTCCGGCTGCGCCGCCAGAGCGCGCGCAATGGCCACCGAGCGCTTCATGCCGGTGGAAAGGTCGGAGGGCAGCACGTCGCGCATGGGTTTCACGCCCACCATATCCAGCAGCCCGTCTACAATCTGGTAAATCTGTTCTTCATTCAGATCACCGCGCTCGCGCAGGGGAAAGGCCACATTCTCGCCGACCGTCAGCGAATCAAACAGGGCGCCATTCTGAAAAACCATGGTGACCTTCTTGCGAATACGCTCCAGCTCCTCTTCCGGATAATCGGTAATGTCCTCAAAGGCTACGATGACCCGCCCCGAATCCGGCTTCAAAAATCCCATGATGTTGTGCAACGACACCGATTTCCCGACTCCGCTGCGCCCCAGAATGCAGACTGTTTCTCCGGGCAACACGTCGAAGCTGACGTCGTCCAGAACTCGGTTGGAGCCGAACGCCTTGAATACGTGCTTGAACTCAATATAGGGCTTGCGCTCCGGGGGCTGTTGCTCTCCCGGACGAGAGGGTGCCGGCTCCAGGTCATGGCGGTCTGGGGACGCGGTGGTAAGAGTGGAACTCATGGTTTCTGTGGCAGGCGCCGGCGCGCCTGTTCCCACTCATCTCTGGTATTTAAATTGTCGAACATCGCTGCAGAGAAGGCAAAGCGCGCAAGTTCTTCTTCTTCGATAATACGCACCGGGATCTGGGTAAACAGAGTGTCAATCTTGTTTCGACCGGCCGCCAGGGCCTGTTCCGCCC
>DASVBI010000453.1:0-7894 GCA_036375915.1 Terriglobales bacterium
CAAAAGTATGGGCACACCATCTTTCACCTGGAACCGAATATCAAGGAATACCCTGGTGGCATGCGCGACTATCAGGGTGCATGCTGGCTGGCGATCATTTCCGGCCTGGAGAAGAGTCTTATCTGGCCGGCTCCGCAAAGCCATCTTCCCGAGGCGCTTCGCAGGGAATGCAATGCTGCTTTCCAGTTTCTTTCCTCGGTGCGCTGCTTTCTCCATTATCAGCAGGAACGAAACCTCAACCTGCTCACCTACGAGTTGCAAGCCGAAGCTGCGAGCCGGGGAATTGGCATGTCGGGCATTCCGGCTTCACCTGCTGACTGGATGCGCGTGTACTTCCGGCATGTGCGGGCAATCTATCGGCTGACAGTGCTCCAGGATGAAGTGCCAGCAGCTCAGTCGGGTCTCTACCGCATTTTCCAGAATCGCAAATCACGCCTTTCCAATGCTGACTTTGCTGTTGTCCAGGGACGCGTATACCTTCGCCAGCGATCTGCCCTGGCAGAGCTGCCCCTTCTGTTCAGTTTGTTCGAATTTGTCGCCCGCCACGGGGTTAAGCTCAGCGCTGAGACAGAACGCTGGGTCGAGGCAGCTCTTCCTGAAATCCAGGGCCGGTTATCGTCCTTCCCGGATTTCTGGGAGCATTTCCGCCGCATCCTGGTCCTCTCGCATGCCGGCGTTGCCCTGCGGGCTATGCACCGTCTCGGATTCCTGGTGATGATGTTCAAGGAATTTCAGCTTGTGGACTCCCTCGTTATCCGCGACTATTACCACCGGCATACAGTTGATGAGCACTCTTTTGTTGCCATAGAGGCCGTACACGCCCTCAACTCGGGGCTTAATGAATCGTATGGCCGGTTTCGCGACATCCTGCTCGCCTGCGACCGCCCCGAATTGCTGCTTCTGGCCTTGCTCTTCCATGATGTGGGCAAAGGAATGCCGGTTTCCAGGCACGTGGAAGGCAGCCTGGAAGCGCTACCCGGAATCTTTGACCGGCTCAGGCTCGAGCCTGAGGATTGCGAGATTGTGCGCTTCCTGATTGCCAATCACCTCCGCATGTCGGCGACGATCCTTCAGCGCAATATCTTTGACCCGGAAACGGTGCAGGAGTTTGCCGAATCGGTGGCCACAGTCGAACGTCTGAAGATGCTAACGCTCTTTACCTATGCCGATATTTCGGCGGTGAACCCGCAGGCGCTGACCCCCTGGAAAGCGGAAATGTTGTGGCGGTTGTTTGCTGCTGCGGAAAATTTCTTGAACCGGAGCGTTGATGATCAGCGCCTGCACACCTGCGGCGCTGATGCCGATGTGGAGCAAATCCCGCCTGATTGGACAGGATCGCTGGAGGAGCAAAATCTGCATCTGCTGCTAGATGGTTTTCCCAGGCGTTATCTGGTTTCACACGCGCGAGCCGAGATCCTGGCCCACGCTGAAATGTGGCGCAGGTTGCGCGAAAGCGGCGTGCAGGTGCAGGTGGCAAAGCGGGAGTCCTGCTACCAGCTTACCCTTCTCACAAGTGACCGCCGCCGCTTGTTCGCTGTAATCGCCGGAGTGCTTTCCTGCTGGCAAATGGACATCCTGAAGGCTGAAGCCTTTTCCAATAGATCCGGTGTGGTCCTGGACACGATTCGATTTGCTGACCGGTTTCGCAATCTCGAGTTGAACCCTTCCGAGACGCGCCGGCTGGAGCGGGACATCACGGCAGCTGTTTGTGGAGAGTTCGACGTTGACAGAATGGTAGATGAGAAGGCCCGCGCCAAATGGCTCAGGCCAAAGCTGGTCGTAAAATCCCGCCTTTACTTCGACAACGAGTGTTCCTCACACAGCACCCTTCTGGAGTTGATCGCCACCGATCGCCCAGGGTTGCTGTACAACGTCAGCACAGCTGTTGCCGAGTTGGGCTGCAACATCGAAGTGGCATTAATTGACACGCAAGGCCAAACGGCACTTGACGTGTTTTACTTGACTTGGCAGGGTGGAAAGCTCGATGGCGTGATGCAGGGCAAACTGCGGACGGCTCTACTCGAATTACTCTAAACCTAACCCTCGGCTGCCGAGTAAGTCAGGCCCACGACTCGGGAGAAACAAAAAACCTTTTCTAGTGCCAACCTTGTGCTGGGCCCGGTCAGCACCAGAAGTCCGAGCATTGCTTTAAGGTGGTTACGTCGCATGGCAAACCTACCTTATAGGGTAGAGTCGCAAATCAGCCCACAGCTTCCAGCTCAGTTAACAGGAAGGAGGGTTTTATTTGCGGGTGGCGGCGGCGCGGGCGCGGGCGGGGGCGCCGATTTCGATTTCCATGCCTTCTGCGGCGGCGCGCACGCGGGGATAGTAGTTGCCGGCTTCGCGCACGATGCGCTCGATGCAGGCGTCGTCGTGGTCGGGATCGTGGTGGAAGAGCACCAGTTCCTTGGCGCCGCTCTCCATGACCACGTTGACAGCCTCGCGCCAGTGGCTGTGGCCCCAGCCGCGGCGGCAAACTTCGTACTCTTCGGGCAGGTACTGGGCGTCGTAAATCAGCACGTCGGCGCCTTCTGCCAGCTGGCGTACTTGTTTGTCGAAAAGCGGCTGGCCGGGCTCATTGTCGGTGGCGTAAACCAGAACGCCTTCGCGGGTCTCCATACGGAAGCCGAGGCAGCCCTGGGGATGGTTCAGCGCCATGGTGCGCAGGGTGCAGTTCTCCATGGTCATCTGGCCTTCTCCGATGTCGTGGAAGTGGCGGTGCGCCGCCATCTGCCCCATGTCCACGGGGAAATAAGGCTCGTTCATCTGCTCTTCCAGCACACGCTGCAGGCTGCGGGTGCGGCTGGAGGAGTGAAAGAAAAACCGGTTCTCGGCGTTATCGTAAAGCGGGGTGAAGAAGGGGATGCCCTGGATGTGGTCCCAGTGAAAGTGGGAGATGAAGATGTGGGCAGAGATGCCGGGACCGGCGTGGTTGCTCAGCCATTTGCCCAGATTGCGCAGGCCGGTGCCGCAGTCGAAGATGTAGAGGCCGTCGGCGACCCGCACCTCGACGCAGGAGGTGTTACCTCCGTAACGCATGTTTTCCGGCTGCGGAGTAGGGGTAGACCCCCGCACTCCCCAAAATCTGACTAGCATAGCCTCCTGCCGGGTGTTGGATGTTAGCCCATCTTGCAACCCGGAAGTGCCGACGTCAACGCCCGATAGTGCAAGGGCGTTCGGTAACCCAGTTGCCAGTTCCCGTTGTCGGTTGCCGGTCCCAGCAGGTGATTCCCAATGCCTGCCCCGCGGCCGGAACCACCTTGAGTGCTCTCGTCAAAAGCTTTCATCTGTATCCAACCGCTCGATTCGTTCGTCAAAACATGCAGTAGCCAGGCAGTGCGCATTGGAACTGGGTGCTGGCAACTGCATGCCCATATAATGTGCATTTTGTCCCTAAAACATGCTGCGCCCTGATTACAAAGAGTTCGCGCGGCTGGCACGCGCAGCCACGCTGGTGCCGGTGGCCAAGTCCATTACCGCCGACCTGCTGACGCCGGTTTCCGCTTTTCTGGCCCTGGCCGGCGAAGAGCCGGGATCATTTTTGCTGGAGTCGGTGGAGGCCGGGGAACGGATCGGACGCTACACCTTCCTGGGCGCGCGGCCTTACATGCAGGTGCAGTCGCGGGGCGCCGAGATCACGATAGAGCGCCGCGGCCGCGTAGAGCGTTCCACGGGCAACATTTTCCAGGTGGTGCAGCAGATTCTGCGTCAGCATCGCGCGGCGGTGGTGCCCGAACTGCCGCCCTTCACCGCGGGCGCGGTGGGCTACTTCGCCTATGACGTGGTGCGCCAGCTGGAGAAGATCGGGGAAAACAGCAAGGACGATTTGGGCGTTCCCGACTGCACTTTGATGTTCTTCGACCGCCTGCTGGCCTTCGACCACCTGCGGCACCAGATTCATATCGTTGCCGCCGCCGATGTGGATCGTGAGAGCCCGCGGGAAGCCTACGCGCGGGCGCTGAGCGACATTGCCGCCATCGAGAAGAAGCTGGCCGCCGGATTGCGGCGGCTGAGCCCGGGCGAGGTTCACCGGTTCTCCGGAAGTGTGAAGGTACGGCACCGCACCAGCCGCACCGACTACATGCGCGGGGTAGAGCGCATGAAGGAATACATCGCGGCGGGAGATATCTTCCAGGCGGTGCTGTCGCAGCGGCTGGAGTTTGAGCCTGGCGCCGCGCCCTTCGATCTTTACCGCGCCCTGCGCACCGTGAATCCGTCGCCTTACATGTATTTTCTGCGCATGCGCGAACTGGGAACGGAAGGCAGGCGCAAGGAAGGCGAGATGCTGCAAATCCTGGGCTCGTCGCCGGAGATGCTGGTGCGGGTGAGCGGGCGGCGGCTGGAATACCGTCCCATTGCCGGAACCCATCCGCGGGGCCGCGATGAAGCCGACGACCAGGGTCTGGAAAAACAGATGCGGGAGGATGAAAAAGAGCGCGCAGAACACGTCATGCTGGTGGACCTGGGGCGCAATGACATCGGCCGGGTGAGCGAATATGGGTCGGTGTCGGTGCCCAAGCTGATGTACGTGGAGCGCTACTCGCATGTGATGCACCTGGTATCGGCCATCGAGGGACGCCTGCGGCCGGAGTTGGACGTCATTGATGCATTGGCTGCATGTTTCCCCGCCGGAACGCTGACAGGAGCGCCCAAGGTGCGGGCCATGCAGATCATCGAAGAGCTGGAACCGGTGCGGCGGGGCGTGTACGGAGGGGCAGTGCTGTACGCGGACTTCGCAGGAAACCTGGATTCCTGCATCACCATTCGCACCATGGTGGTGAAGGGCAGGCGCGCCTACCTGCAGGCGGGAGCGGGCATTGTGGCCGATTCCAATCCAGAACGCGAATATCAGGAGTGCCTCAACAAGGCGCAGGCCGGACTGCGCGCGGTGCAGTTGGCGCGGGGCGGGCTGGAGTAGATCTTACCGCCGAGTATTTCACTGTAAATCAAGGGCGAATGCCGACCACGCCAAGCATGCGGCCGGCCACGCCGTTCTGCTTGCGATAAGAGAACAGCAGGTCGGTGCGGCAGGAAGTGCAGAGCGGGGAGGCGCTGATGTTCCCGGCAGGCACGCCGGCATCGAGCAACTGGCGGGTATTGGCGGCCACCAGGTCGAGAAAGAACAGAGTTTCCTCCGGACCGTGGCCGGGAGCGCGGGCGGTAAGGAACAGCAGCGGATACTTTTCGTGCACCGGATTGGACTCGCGCACCTCGCGAAAAAGTTCGGCGGCGTAGGCGAACTGGGAGTGGAACTTCTCCCTCACCTCCTCCCCCACCTGGTAGCAGCAGGAATGAATGCCGGGCCCAATGGCGGCGCGCAGGTCGCCGGGATCTGAGCCGAACTGGCGGCGCATCTCGCCCACGCCCTTTTCCACGATGCGTTTCAGAGTCCCGCGCCAGCCGGCGTGAAAAGCGCCCACTGCGCGGCGCTTGGCGTCCACTAGCAATACGGGAAGGCAATCCGCGGTTTGCACGCCGAGCAGAAGGCCCGGAGTATCGGTGATCAGGCCGTCGCCGGCAGGATGGGCATCGGCGGCGGTGACATGATGAATCAGGTCGGAATGGACCTGGCGCTGGGTGGCCAGGCGCCAGGAGGCAGAATCGGCGCCCAGGGCGTGCATAAACTCATCCCGGTTCCGCTCGACCAGGGCGCGCTTATCGTCTTTCGTAAATCCCAGGTTCAGCGACGAGCCGCCGTAGACCGCCGAGCAACCGCCCAGGCGCGTGCTGAAGCCGTGCACCAGCCAGGGAAGATCAAGGATTTCTGAATTAAGAATTTTAATTTTTGATTTTCCCGCGTGCCGGGCAGCAACCCGAGTTTTCGTCCCCATGGCACCTCATTGTATCTGGTGAGGAAACGGGAGCTAAACCCGACACCAGCAGCCACGGACAAGCGGCTGAAGATTTCGTATATATTGTTAGGTCGCCATGTACGAGGATTTTCGCGCCACCGAACGCTGGTCGGAAGAAGAGGTGCACTGCCTCTACCAGGCGCTGGTGCTGGCCATCTCCACGCGCCACGCCGACGCCGTGGACATCAAGTTCCTGGCCAATGGCCGCCCGGTATGGATTGCCCTGCCGCTGCCTGGGTGGGTGGAATACAAGCAGCGCGCCGGCAAAACCATTACTGATCCGCTGGCGGTTCAGATCGCCGGCCATTATTTGAAGACGGCGATCGAAAGCGGCGAAGATGGGGGGCGGGAGTTGCACGCGCTCACCGTGGACCAGATGCTTGCGCACTTGGAGGCGGTGCTGGAGGAAGCGCACACCGGGGTGGCGGTTTAAGCAAGCAACCCAGGGTCCAGCTTTTCGGATCACAAGCTATTGTGACGAAAGACACTTTCCCGCGTACGCCGGGCAAGAGAAAATCAGAGCCCGTAGCGCGTCCTCAGGCCGCAAACTTGGAAGCAGCGGCGGTTTAGGGCACAATATCCGGTCTGCATCTGCAAGGAGCCGCACTCATGTCCATCACTGTTCAACCCAGCCTGGCGGAGTTATTGCGTCACGGAAAGGTGCATCGCAACTTCAACGCCGCGCCCCTGGTCGAGATCGCCATCAGCCGGGGCGAGGCCCGGCTGGCCAGCAATGGGGCCCTGGTCGCCTATACCGGACGCACCGGGCGTTCGCCGAAAGACAAGTTCACGGTCAAAGATGAACTCACCGCTGATCGAGTGCACTGGGGCGCCATCAATCAGCCCTTCGAGCGGGAAAAGTTTGACGCTCTCTACGACAAGGTAGTGGAACATCTGCGCGACCGCGACCTGTTCGTGCAGGACCTGTTTGCCGGCGCCGACCCGCAGTATCGTCTGCCGGTGCGAGTGATCACGGAGCACGCCTGGCAGAGCCTGTTCGCGCGCCAGCTTTTCATCCGTCCTACGGCCCAGGAACTGCAAACCCACCAGCCCGATTTTCTGGTCGTTGCCGCGCCTGAAGTTCACGCCGACCCGCTGCACGACGGCACCAACTCCGGCGCCTTCATCCTGGTGAACTTTACGCGGCGCATGATCCTGATCGGGGGCACGGCCTACGCGGGCGAAATTAAGAAGTGCATCTTCGGGGTGATGAATTTTCTGATGCCGCCGCGCGACGTTTTCCCCATGCACTGCTCGGCCAACATCGGCAAAGACGGAATGACGGCGCTGTTTTTTGGGCTTTCGGGAACGGGCAAGACCACGCTCTCGGCCGATTCCAACCGGCGGCTGATCGGCGATGACGAGCATGGCTGGAGCCAGCAGGGCATCTTTAACTTCGAGGGCGGCTGCTACGCCAAGTGCATCCGGCTCTCGCGGCAGAAAGAGCCACAAATCTGGAACGCCATCCGCTTCGGGTGCGTGCTGGAAAACGTGGTGCTGCAGCCGGAAACCAACGTGCCCAATTACGACGACGAAAGCGTGACTGAAAACACGCGCGCCGCCTACCCGGTGGAGTTTATTGATAACGCCGAGATACCGGGGGTTGGCGGACATCCCAAGCACGTGGTGTTCCTCACTGCCGATGCTTTTGGCGTGCTGCCGCCAATTTCGCGGCTCAATCCGGAGCAGGCCATGTATCACTTCCTCTCCGGTTACACCGCCAAGGTGGCGGGGACGGAAGCCGGGCTGGGCAAGGAGCCCCTGGCCACGTTTTCCACCTGCTTCGCTTCGCCCTTCCTGCCATTGCGGCCCAAGGAATACGCGGAAATGCTGGGCCGGCGCTTGCGCGAGCATAGCGCCACCTGCTGGCTGATCAACACCGGCTGGCAGGGCGGAAAATTCGGAGTAGGCCGGCGTATGGACCTGAACTACACCCGGGCCATGGTGCGCGCGGCGGTGGAAGACCGGTTGAAAGAAGCGGAGTTCGAGACGGAGCCGGCGTTTGGGCTGAGCATTCCCAAAGCGGTGCCGGACGTTCCCCG
>DASVBI010000191.1:0-8147 GCA_036375915.1 Terriglobales bacterium
GCATCAACGATGTGTGGGACTGCGGCATCGTCAACCGCGGTCCCTACTCAGTTATTTTGGGTGTGCCGGTGGCGTTGATCGGTATTGTCGGCTACACCTTCCTGTTCGTGATAGAGGGTCTGAAGAAGTGGCGCCTTATGGCAGTGGCCTGCGTGTGCGCCCTCGCATTCTCTCTTTACCTGACCCACATCGAAGCCAGTATTCTGCAGGTGTGGTGCGAATATTGCGTGGGCTCGCTGATCACCATCAGCCTGATCACGCTGCTCTCAATTATTCAGCTGATCGTTCACCGCCGCCCTGGCGTTGCTGAGGGCAAAGCCGCAACTACGGCAGCCAAGTAGAGCCTTCCGCCGGATTCGCAACGTAATCTGTAGCGTGGGCGCCCCTTGCCCGCGGGAGTGGTGTCGTAACTGTCAATCAGAAATCGTCGGTCGTCACTTTCTGCTTTCCACCCGCATGCGCAGACCGTTCCTGGGACGCAAGGTAATGAGCGGCTGCGGTTCCACTTTCTGGCCGGGCTCCAGATGGAGCTTCCATTGCTGGCCGATGGTGGCCAGCGCCAGCACGCCTTCCATCCAGGCAAAGGATTCGCCAATGCACTGCCGCGCGCCCGCGCCAAAGGGAAAATAAGCCAGCTTGGGGCGCGCCGCCTTGGCCTGCGGCGTGAAGCGCTCGGGTTCGAAGCGCAGCGGGTCGGGATAATAGCGTGCATCGCGATGCATGACGTACTGGCTCATGAGCACGGTGGTGCGGGCGGGAAGCCAGTACGGTCCGAGCGCGAAATCACGCAGCGCGCGCCTTCCCATCGCCCAGGCAGGGGGATAGAGGCGCATGGATTCCGCCAGCACCATCTCCGTGTAGCGCAGGCGCGGCAGATCATCAATGGTAGGCAAACGCCCCGCCAACGCCTCATCAATTTCCGCGTGAAACCGCTCCTCGGCTTGCGAATTCTGCGCCAGCAGGTACCAGGTCCAGCTCAGCGCGTTGGCGATGGTTTCGTAGCCTGCCAGAAAAATGGTAATGACCTGGTCGCGCAGATAAACCCTGTCCTGGGGAGTGGGAAATTCCTCCAGCAGCATGGAAAGCAGATCGTCGCCATGGCGGGACCCGCGATGCTGCTCGATGATGCGGTAAACGGTGGCGTCCAGGCGGGCGCGGGCGCGCTTGAAGGCGCCGACCTTGGGCAGGGGCAGATGGACCAGCGTTTCCGCCGCCGGCATCACGATCATGTAGTTGTACATGCCCATGATGGAGTTGATGGCCGCGGCCAATTGTGGCGCCTCGTCGCCCAGCGTGGTGCCGAACAGGGTCTGGGCCACGATGGCCAGTCCCATTTCCATCATGGCCAGGGATACGTCCACCAGTTTGCCCGATTGCCAACCCTCGCGAGTTCGCCGGGCGCTCTCCACCATGGCCTGGGCGTAGGCGCGAATGCGTTGCCGGTGGAAAGCCGGCGCTGCCGCCTGGCGCTGGCGGCGGTGGGCCGCTCCTTCGGCGGTAATCATGCCTTTCCCCAACAGCAATTCGGAGCGTCGCACCGTGCGCTCCTTTTCGAAATTATCGTTCTGGTTGACCAGGACCTCGGCCATCAGCCCCGGATCGTTGATAAAGATGATGTGTTGTTTTCCCAGCCTCTGGTGGACCACGTCGCCGTATTCCCGGGCCAGCTGCTGGAAGATGGCGATGGGATCCGCGCGCCGAAAGCGGTGCAGGGCAAACCACAGCAGGCCGTGTTCCGGGCCGGGAGGGTAGGCATAGCCGTGGCGGGCAGGGACGAGTTGCTGCAGGCCGGCGCTCATTGGGTTCAGCTCGAGGCGGAGGGACGGGAAAAGCTTCGCGCTTTCGCCAACCGCCTGATGTGGACTCCTATCCATCATGCCATAAGGCAAAGCGGAGCGGGCCCGCCCATTCGCCACCGCAAGACCGGGGTGGGCAACAGGAACAAGCTTTCAGTTAGGTCGGGTCACGATATTTACCCCGTACTTTTTCTCTCCGCCCGATCAGGCATCCTGCTGCCCCGCCCGGGTCATCGGTTGCATTAGGACGATTTTCAGGCAGGGCAGCGGTTCAGAAGCTCGAGCAGCATGGAACCAGGGGCGGCCTGACCGGGAGCGAGGTCAAGGGTGCGGTACAGGGGAGCAGCAAGCCGAATTTTAGACCGGATAAGGGAAAGGCTGTGCCGGCGCTTCGGTCTTCAGGGCAGGCCGGGAGCAAGAATCGTGGTGGTTCGGGGCAGCGGGATGGCCGTCGAGATGGCGAGAATCTTCCGGCGCCACGGCTTGAATATCGAAATGGCGGAACGAATGGCCCTGCTCGAGCAGGCCCGCCGCACCCAGCCCGCCCTGATTGTGAGCGATCTTTCGGTCAGCGGCATATCCGAGATGGAAGACGCCTTGCGCCTGCGCCAGGTGCTGCCCGCCTGCAAGGTGATGCTGTTTTCCGGCCAGGGACTGCGCCGCAGTTCGATACCACGCGACTCTGAATTGGAGCTGGTGCGCATCATCGAACGCCTGTGCGCTGACCCGCTCAGCGGCCAGATGCTGTGGCTGGACCTGGCGCGCTTTGTCCAGGCCGTGCCCCGGCACCGGTCCATGGCCGCATGACTTAAGGATAGACGGCCGGCGCCCGAGCCTAGTGTCTGAGGTTCCAGCTGCCGGCGGTGGTGGAACCCAGAGCATTGATAGCCGTGACCCAGCGCTCCAGCTTGTGGTGCCCGGTACGGTGCAGCAGATAACTGCTGAGCAGTGGTCCGCCCACGCCAAAGCCGTAGCTGAACACCGCTTGCCCCGCCCAGCCGTGGTTCACGAACAAGGCGCCAAAGGGATTGAGTTCGTGGACAGGACGGCCGTCGAGCGCATGCCGCGTGGTGACGGCGTCATAGGTCTCGGCCGCTACATTCCAGCCCTGCAGGGCGAGATTGGTCCGGTCAAAAAAATGATGCTCGGTCCGCAGGACCGGGGCGACGAAATTGTCCGACGGCTGCGGCGCCTCCGGCGTCTGCTGGGCGGAGCAGGCTGCCGCCGTCAGAAGGCAAAACAGGAAACAGAGTTTTGGCATGCTTTTGGGCGCAGTCTAGCAAAGTAGTTACCCGCCCGCAGCAGCAATCTTGGGGGACGCACTCCTTTTGCCATGGCCTGATATTCCCCGGTATCTCCGGGCCAACCAGCAGCTCCGAGGCGCTCATCTCAACTGTTCTGGCCACTTGAGGAGATTCATGCGCAAACTCGGCTATGGCTGTTTCCTCTTTGTGCTTATTGCTGTTTTCACGAATTGCCAGGCCGCCAAGGGAACCTCTGGCAATGGTGGCGGTACGCCGCCATCCACGCCTCCGCAGACGGCAACCCTGACCGTCACCGTTTCCGGGCCGGGTTCAGGCACTGTGACCAGCCAGCCCAAAGGCATCAATTGCCCTACCAGTTGCAAGGCAACTTTCAATCAGGGCACTAAGGTTACGCTTACCTCTACCGCCGGCGGTGGTTCCGGCCTGGGCAGCTGGAGCGGCGCCTGCAGCGGCAGCGCCTCCACTTGCACCATCACTCTGAACAGCAACCAGACGGTGACCGCGACTTTCCGCAACGGAGATATCAGCCTTATCAACCACATCGTCATCCTGCTGCAGGAAAATCGCTCTTTCGACCACTATTTCGGTCACCTTCCCGATTACTGGTCGGCCAACGGCTATTCCTCCGAACCTTTTGACGGTGAACCTGCCGATGCTTCCAACCCCGGCACCACGGCCGGCACCTCGGTCAGCGCCTACCATCTGACCACCACGTGCGTGGAGAATCCCAGCCCCTCCTGGAACGAAAGCCATGCCGATTGGAATCACGAGGATCCCACCTCCAGCACTCCCTTGCTGGATGGTTATGTCCGCACCGCTGCCAGCGAAAAGAGTCCTACCACCGGCCTGCCCTATATTGACAGCAAGGGCATTCGGGTTATGGGTTATTACACCGACCGCGAGCTGCCCTACTACTACTTCATGGCTTCTAATTTCGGAACGTCCGACCGGTGGTTCGCGCCAGTTATGACGCGCACCCAGCCCAATCGCATGTACCTGTACGCGGCTACCTCGCACGGGCATGCGTATCCGCTCACTCCCACCAGCCCGCAGCTCTCCGACCAGACCATCTTTCAGCTCTTACAGAACAGCGGCATTTCCTGGAAGATCTACGTGCATCCCGACTCCACCGGCTGCACCACTCCCAGTTGCCTGTTCGCGCAGAGCTACATGAATCAGTTCACTTTCGGCAGCACCATCGTCCATCAGTATCCCCAGAACCTGGCACCCATTGCCCAGTACTTCACGGATGTAAAAAACGGAACCCTGCCGCAGGTGGCGTTTATTGAGCCGGCCTCGCAGGAGCTATTGGACGAGCACCCGGCTGACGACGACTTGCCGGCCAATGCCATCCCCAACGTACAAACCGGCAGCCATTACGCGGCCTCCTTGATCAATGCTCTGATGGGCAGTTCCTCCTGGAAGGATTCGGTGTTCTTCCTCTCCTTCGATGAGGGTGGCGGGTTCTATGATCACGTCCCGCCCCAGCCGGCGGTAAGCCCTGACGGCATTCCTCCCAGCGACCTGGTCACCGCGCCCACGCCCGATATTTGCGCCGCTGGTAATAGCGCTGGCGGCTACACCTGCAACTTCACCCTCACCGGCTACCGCGTTCCTTTGATCGTGATTTCGCCTTACGCCAGGAAGCACTACGTTTCCCATAGCGTGGCCGATTACACGGCTCTGCTCAAATTCATCGAAACGCGCTTCAACCTGCCAAGCCTGACTGCCAGGGACGCGGCGCAGATGGACATGACCGAGTTCTTCGACTTTGCCGGCAAGCCCTGGGCGACGCCGCCCACCCCGCCGGCACAGCCCACGGACGGGCCGTGCTATCTCGACCATCTGCCCTGAGGAATGATTGGCGATTGAAGAATTACGCTTGACGATTTGAAACCCGCGCGCCGTACCCTGAAAGAATCCCGCCGGTTCCTAGGCCTTGGCGTCGAAAACCGGGGTGGATAATCTGGACTAGCGGGCGTGCCTGAGTTGCCGCCGGAGGCTCTCCACGATGAGACCCACCAAGGCATAGCTGGCTGCGTTGGTAGTAAGAACCCAATAGATCGAGGCTGGAAAGTTGAAGTGCATACTGGCGAACGCAAGAGGTTGAGTCAGCAGCGCGAGATTCCACACCAGCGGTTTGGCCTGTATCAGATCAGGGAAAGTTGCGGCGGCATAAAAGGCCCAACCGGCCGCTACCAGAAAGCCTGCTATCGCCCAGAGCGCAATTCGTAATTTCATGGCGCCGCTCCCTGTGTGTTCCGGGGAAATCATCCCATAAATTAGTCCCGGCTGCAAAACACTCTATGGGATGGGGTGGATATTGCGGCGTACAGGCGAGATGCTGCACCGCTGAGGTTCCGCATGACGCCTTGCATCGCAAGATGGCCGCGGGCGAGGGCGCCCGCGCTACAGAGAGCCCGCACTGTCGAACACCTCGGCGCTGCCGTGATCGGGTTCATACTGTGTCGGCGGCGCGACCCTGGACTGGAGCGTGGGCACGGCCCCGGACGAGCAGGGCGATGGCGCCGCCTGCGGCCAGCGTGGCGCCAACCACGAGCAGGCCGTTCTTGAAGCTGCCGGTATGGGTGCGGATCAGGCCGATGATGTAAGGACCAAAAAATCCACCCAGGTTGCCCACGGAATTGATGAGGGCAATTGCCGCCGCTGCAGCGGTTCCGGTCAGCAAGCTGGTGGGCATGGTCCAGAAGGGACCGAGCATGGAGAAGACGCCCAGCACGGCCACGGTAATGCCGGCAATCATGGGGACGACGGAAGTGGATTGCGCCGCCAGCAGGAGCCCGGCGGCCCCGACGAAGGCGGGCAGGGCGGTATGCCAGCGCCGTTCTCCGGAACGGTCGGAGTGCATGCCGACCAGCACCATGGAGACGGCGGCCGCGATGTAAGGAATGGTGGACAGCAGCCCAATCACGAAATCACTTACCCCGGAGAGGCTGCGAATCAGGTTGGGCAGCCACAAGCTGATCCCGTAAGAAACTGTATCCAGCCCGAAATAAACCAGCACCAGCAGCCAGATGCCGGGATGAGTGAACGCGGCCCAGACATTGGTGCGGGAAACAGCGGCGGTTTCCTGGCTTTCCTGGCGCAAGGTGGCGAGCAGCCAGTCGCGTTGTTCATCGGAGAGCCAGACCGCGTCCTGAGGACGGTCTGTCAGGTAGCAGGCGGCAAGGCCGCCCAGCAGGATGGCGGGTATGCCCTCCATGATGAACATCCATTGCCAGCCCGCCAGTCCGGCGTGGTGCAAGCCAAGCAGGGCGCCGGAGATGGGGCCGCCCACCACACCGGAGAGGGGAGCGGCGGTCATAAACCAGGCCACGGTGCGGGCGCGGGCATCGGCGGGAAACCAGTTCTTCAGATAGAGAATGACGCCGGGAAAGAAGCCGGCCTCGGCCACTCCCAGCAGAAAGCGGAGGGCGTAAAAGCCGTGAGGGGTGCGCACGAAGATCATGGAAGTGGAGACCGCGCCCCACACCACCATCAGGGCGGCCAGCCAGCGGCGCGCGCCCACGCGCTCCAGCAGCAGGTTGCTGGGTAACTGGAAGACAAAGTAGCCGGCGAAGAACAGGCCCGCGCCCAGGCCATAGACTTCATCGCTCAAATGCAGCTGCCCCTGCATCTGCAGCGCGGCAAAGCCCACGTTGATGCGATCAAGGTAAGCGACGATGTAGAGCAGGAAAAGGAAGGGAACCAGGCGGCGGGTGAGCTTGGAGACCAGCGCCGCTTCGAAACCGGATTGATCAGAGGCGGCCATGGAGAGCGGCGTTTAGCGATTTCGCTCGGAAGTTGAGCGTGAAGGCCGTTGCCGGGCAGACAAGCTTATCGCAGTTGGCCCGAGCTTGACTGCGGTGCAGCAAAAAAGTCAGCCAGGCCGCATTGGGGCCAGTGTCCTCTTTAGCTCGGCAAAATGGGTAGGCTAATCAGGAATTTCCGGGTCGGACAATTTTCTTTCCGGCGGGTTTCTGAGACACTGGACAGTAACACCGGATTCTACTGGCGCCCAGTAAGGCGGGGGGTTCCAGGCGATGGAACCGATAAGCAGGAGCGAATGAAAAGCGAGATGGGAGGCAAACTGAGGCCGGTTAGTTGGGTTGCAGCGGCGCTGGCGGGAGTATCCGTGTTGATGCTGGCAAGCTGCAGCGGGAACGACGTATCCGCCTCCATGCAGGCGCCCCCGCCGGCGCAGGTGAAGGTGATGCCGGCGGAGCTGAGCACGGTGCAAGACAGCAGCGAATACGTGGCCACCATCAAGTCGCGCAACTCGGCCACCATCCAGCCGCAGGTAGAGGGGCAGATCACGAAAATTTTCGTGCGTTCGGGCGAGAGCGTGAGGGAAGGCGCGCGGCTGCTGGAGATTGACCCGCTCAAACAGCGGGCTACGGTGAACAGTTCGGAAGCCACGGCGCGGCAGAAACAGGCCAACCTGGAGTGGGCGCGCACGCAGCTGGAGCGAACCAAAAAGCTGTATGCGGCGGGCGTGGTCAGCAAGCAGGACCTGGACCAGGCCCAGACCGGCTACGACGCAGCGCAGGCGGACCTGGCCTCGCTGAAGGCGCAAGTCAATGAACAGCAGGTGCAGCTGCAGTATTACGAAGTGGTGGCCCCGAGCGCCGGCATTGTGGGCGACATTCCGGTGCACGTGGGCGACCGGGTGACGAACTCCACCGTGCTGACCACGGTAGATCGGAACACCGACCTGGAGGCATACATCCAGGTGCCGCTGGAGAGGGCGACGGGGCTGCGGCGGGGTCTGCCGGTGGATATTGTGAGCGATGCGGGAGCAGTGCTGGCGCACTCGCGCATCACCTTTATTTCGCCGCAGGTAGATACGGGCATGCAGTCGGTGCTGGCGAAGGCCTTGATCAGCAACCCACGGCGGGAGATTCGCTCCGCCCAGTTTGTGCGGGCGCGGGTGGTGTGGAGTTCGCATCCAGGATTGATGATTCCAGTGACGGCGGTGGCGCGCATCAGCGGGCAGTACTTCGCCTTTGTAGCCTCGCAGGGGCCGAAGGGGATGGTGGCTCGGCAGACGCCGGTGCAGGTAGGCGAGATTAACGACAGCAGCTAC
>DASVBI010000112.1:0-2432 GCA_036375915.1 Terriglobales bacterium
GATACAGAAAGTAACCTTGCGTAGCCGGACGCCGGCGGGGCGCGCCAAATCGGGAAAACGGTCCACTTGGGATTCCTAGCGGACCACCCCCTCCAGCGGCGAACTGGCGGTGGCATAAAGCTTTTTGGGCATTCGGCCGGCCAGGTAGGAGGCTCGTCCCGCCAGCACGGCATGCTTCATGGCTTCGGCCATAAGCAGCGGATCCTGGGCTCCGGCGATGCCGGTATTCATAAGTACGGCATCGGCGCCCAGTTCCATGGCAATCGCGGCATCGGAGGCGGTGCCTACGCCCGCATCCACGATCAGGGGCACGCCGGTGATGACTTCGCGCAGGATGCGGATATTGGCCTGGTTCTGAATGCCCAGGCCGCTGCCGATGGGCGCTCCCAGGGGCATCACCGCGCTGGCGCCAGCGTCCAGCAGACGTTTGGCAAATACCACATCGTCAGAGGTGTAGGGCAGAACCGTAAAGCCTTCCTTTACCAGCACGCGGGTGGCTTCCAGCGTGGCCTGGATATCGGGATAGAGGGTGCGTTCGTCGCCGATAACTTCCAGCTTGATCCAATCCGATAGGCCAACTTCGCGGCCCAGGCGGGCGGCGCGAACAGCATCATCGGCGGTGTAGCAGCCGGCCGTATTGGGCAACAGAAAGTATTTGCCGGGGTCAATGTAGTCGAGCAGCGACTCCTTGCTGCGGTCCAGGTTCACGCGGCGCACGGCCACGGTCACCATCTCGGCGCCGCTGGCCTCCAGGGCGCGCGCGGTTTCAGCAAAAGACTTGTACTTGCCCGTACCCACAATCAGGCGGGAACGGAATTGACGGCCGGCAATGACCAGGGAATCCATGCCTCTATTGTAATTAAGTGCCGCCCCGGCGCGTAGCTCCCGGCAGCAACAAATTTGCTCCTGCTGGCTGTGACCGTTATGCTTGTCGCGTATGTCCACGCTGGTTGAATGTGTTCCCAACTTTTCGGAAGGCCGCGACAAGGCCAAGGTTGACGCCATCGTCGCGGCTATGAAGGTGCCTGGCGTGTACCTGCTGGACCGCGAGATGGATGCCGACCACAACCGCTGCGTGATCACGCTGGTGGGCGAGCGCGAGTCCATCCAGGAGGCGGCCATCCGCGGCGTGGGCAAAGCCGCGGAACTGATTGACCTCACCCATCATCAGGGCGCGCACCCCCGCATGGGCGCCGCCGACGTGGTGCCTTTCATCCCCATCGAGGGCGTGACCATTGAGGATTGCGTGGCCATCGCCCGGCGCGTGGGCGAAGAAATCTGGAAGCGCTTTCAGATTCCCGTGTATCTCTACGAGGCGGCGGCCGCCACGCCCGAGCGCCAGAACCTGGAGAACATCCGCCGCGGACAGTTTGAGGGCTTGCGGGAAGAAGTGAAAACCAATCCGGCGCGCCGCCCCGATTTCGGCGAAGCGCGGCTGCACCCTACCGCAGGAGCGACCGTGGTGGGAGCGCGCAAGTTTCTTATCGCCTACAACATCTATCTGAATACCCCCGACGTGGACGTGGCCAAAAAAATCGCCAAGGCGGCGCGCTTTTCCAACGGCGGCCTGCGCTATGTGAAGGCGGCCGGCTTCCCGGTGCGGGGCCAGGCGCAGGTTTCGATGAACCTGACCGATTTCGAGCAGACGCCCATCGCGCGCGTCTTCGAATTCGTCAAGCGCGAGGCGGCGCGTTACGGGGTGACGCCCACCAGTAGCGAAATTGTCGGTCTCATCCCCAAGCGGGCGCTGGAGGATGCCGCGGAATGGTTTCTGCAGGTGGAAAACTTTGAGTCGTCGCTTATTCTGGAAAACCGGCTGGCGGCGGTGATGGGCGGCAAAATGGCGGTAGGCGGCCTGCGCGCCGGCGTGGAGCCATTTGTGGAACAGTTGGCCGCGCCCACGGCCACTCCCGGCGGGGGCAGCGCTTCCGCGGCGGCCGGGGCCATGGCTGCCGGGCTGGCGCACATGGTGGCGGCCATGTCCCGCGGCAAAAAGAATTACCTGCAACACGAGCGCGAACTCAGCCCAGCCATCGCCCGCCTGGCGCAGTTGCGCGAGGAATTGAAGGCCGCCATTGACGCCGATGCCGACTCCTACAACGCGGTGGTGAAGGCCTATAAGCAGGCCAAAGATTCGCCCAATGGCGCGGTCGCGGACGCGCTGAAGGGTGCCACCAATGTTCCATTAGGTGTGGCGGAGCGCGCCCGCGAAATCGCCGGCATCGTCGAGAAGCTGCGCGGCATCACCAACCCGCGCATGGCATCCGACCTGACCGTGGCCGCCGCCCTGGCGCGCGCCGCGCTGGAAGGCGCGCTGGCCAACGTGGAAATCAATCTGGAATCGCTCACCGACGAAGCCTTCAGCCGCGAAGTGCGGCAAAAAGCGGCCGCCCTGCGCGGGTAAGAGCAACTGCCTCGCCGCGGATACACGC
>DASVBI010000460.1:0-4975 GCA_036375915.1 Terriglobales bacterium
GGGCGGCGTAGCGGTGATCAAGGTAGGCGCGGCGACCGAGACCGAGATGAAGGAAAAGAAAGCTCGCGTCGAGGACGCCATGCACGCTACGCGTGCGGCCGTGGAAGAAGGCATTGTCCCCGGCGGCGGCGTGGCCCTGGCCCGCTGCATCAGCGCGCTCGATAAGATGAAGAGCGAGGGCGATGAGCAGATCGGCATCAACATCGTGAAGCGCGCCCTGGAAGAGCCGCTGCGCCAGATTGCCGGCAATGCCGGCCAGGAAGGCGCCATCGTGCTGGGCAAGGTGCTGGAGGCCAAGGACCCCAACTTCGGCTACAACGCCCAGAGCGATGAGTACGAGGACCTGGTGAAGGGCGGCGTGCTCGACCCCACCAAGGTGGTGCGCACCGCGCTGCAGAATGCCGGCTCCATCTCCGGTCTGATGCTGACCACCGAGGCCCTGGTAGCGGAGATTCCGGAAAAGAAGGAAGCTCCTATGCCTGGCGGCCACGGCCACGGCGGCATGGGCGACATGTACTAATGAAAGCCGGGCCGCGCGCAATTCGCGGCCTGTCCAACTGTCATCCTGAACGAGCGCCATGCGCGAGTGAAGGAACCAAATCGGGCCGCCGCAAGGCGGCCCTTCCTTTTTGGGCGTGAGGGGGAGCGCAAGCGACCCCGGGAGTCCGCCGCCGTCATCCTGAGCGAGGCGCTTTTTGCCGAGCGAAGGATCTCAAACCGGTGGCCAGTTGCCAGTGGCCCGTTCCAGCCCCGCAGCAATGCGGGGCTTTTCTTTTCGCCACGGAGACACAGAGGCACGGAGCGAGGCGAACTCTTCCGGACTATCAGCCGCGGTTCACGATTGTCATCTCGAGCGGAGACTGGGCGATGCGCTTACGCAGCGCCTGGCGAAGTCGAAAGACCCCGAGTGCGCTCATGCCATCGCTGCAGTCGGCGGCCGTTCTTTGAGGGTTTTTGCGGTCAGCCGGGAGAACTTCTAGGAGTAGTTCGGTGGCGCCAGAGGAGCAGAGGTCCTTCGCTGCGCTCAGAATTTCGGCAGCGGGCTCGGACGCCCGCTGAGCGCCTCAATTTCGACTCGGGCATGCGCCCTCGCTCAACATGACAGAAGCAAGCAGGGGCTGGGGCGACACAGAGGAACAGAGAAAAACTGGGCGCCGGCAGTAACCTGGTGGCCCTGACAGGAAGTAATGTAGACCATCGGCCGAAAAGCCCTCATAATTCTGCGGAGAAAGATTGCAATGCGGAAACAGACCTCATTTTTGGCGGCGGGGCTGCTCGCGTCCGGGCTGTTTTTGGCCGCGCTGTCCACGGCCGCGCAGCAGCCCCAGGCAGATGAGAGCAAGATTCTTGCCCTGGAGAACGTGTGGAATCTGGCCATCGTGCACAAGGACGCTCGCGCCCTGGACCAACTGCTGGCTGCCAATTTTGCGGGCACTGATTTTGACAGCACCTTCATGAACAAGGCCGAGTTCATTCGTTCCATCAGCGATAAAGACTACCATCCGCAGCAGATGATGAACGAGACGGTGGATGTGCACCTGCACTCGAACTCTGCCGTCGTCACCGGCGTCTATCGGGAAAAGGGCCTCAATAAGGGCAAGCCCTACGATTTCCGTGCCCGCTTCACCGATACCTGGGTTTTTGAGGGTGGGGAATGGCGTTGCGCCGCCAGCCACGCCAGCCTGCTGAGCGCCAAGAAGACCTACTGAGGCAGCCGTTGCCAGTGGCCAGTTCAAGCCCCGCCGCAATGCGGGGCTTTCCTTTTCGGCGCAGAGTCACGGAGACAAGCCAACCTCTGCCTTTCTAAACCACCTTTCATGAATGTCATCTTGAGCGGAGCCGGGCGATCCGCTTGCGAATCGGCCGGCGAAGTCGAAAGACCTGGTGGTACCCCGGCAGCAATGCCGGGCCTTTCTTCTTCTTGCACCTGCTGCATTGCTGACTCCTGACTCCCGACTCCTGTGGGTTACGCCAGGTATCCGAGGCCAATGAGCAGCATAGCCACCACGGACGCGATGATGAACAGGCCCACGGCGGCTAAGCCTATGCCCAGCAGCCTCAGGTTCTTCGGTCCGCCAAAGTAGCCGGCGTCAAGCATTTCAAGTTCCCCGCCCTTGTTCCATCGGTTGCAGAAGCGCAGAAAGCGCTCCTGCGCCAGCAACGCCTGCGTTCCCATCTGCAGAAAAAAGCAGCCCAACGCAACGGCAAGAAGCGTAGTCATGATTGTGGTGAGGGAATTCATCGCTGGTCACCCCTCATTGCGCGATGGTGCGCACGGCTGTGGGCACGCCTGTCCCCAGCAGCGCGGAAGTGGGCACGCGGGACACATCCGAGGCGAAGTAGCAAACCAGAATCACGCTCGCCCAAAGGAACAGGTTCTTCATGAGCACCTCCAGTTGGCGATGCGGCGCAGGTGAAATTGAGGAAACTTTAGACCAAGTGCAGCAAACGGCACAGGCACCGAAGTGGTAGGCCGGAAGGACATGGCGCAGGGTTTCTTCCGGCCGATGCGACGGTCTTCTTTTTCACCACGGAGACACGGAGACACTGAGGACCGAGTCTTGGCACAGCCCGCAAAGGATGGGATTCCGCGTACCGAAATGTCAACGCCCAGGCGGGCTTAACTCGTCTACCAGATGCGCACCCGCCCATGCGGTGTCAGGTAAAGCTTTTCGCCCGGCTTTACCTTGAATGCGGAATACCAGGCGTCAATGTTGCGCACCGTGTCGGCCCGGTATTCGCCGGGTGCATGCGAGTCGGTCAGCACCTGCTGGCGCAACGCCGCCGGGCGCACCTTCGAGGCCCCGTTCTGGCCAAAGGCGATGAAGAACTGCTGGTCGGCGGAGAAGCCGTGCTGCACAGGCGCGGGCTTGCCCTGCAGCGAGGCGTGGTAACCGTCATAGGCGGCGGAGATGCCGGCCACGTCGGCGATGTTTTCTGCCAGAGTCTGCTGCCCGTTGAGGTGCAGATCGGGGAAGGGCTGGTAGGCGTCGTACTGCCTAGCCAGTTGCGCGGTGACTTTCTGGAAGTGCTGCAAGTCGGCCGGTGTCCACCAGTCGCGCAAGCGGCTCTGGGCATCGAAGGTGCTTCCCTGGGTGTCGAAGGTATGGCTGATCTCGTGGCCGATGACGGAACCGATGGCGCCGTAGTTGGCGGCGGCCGGCGCCTCAGGATCGAAAAAGGGTGGCTGCAGAATCGCCGCCGGGAAGTTCAGCGCGTTCTGCAGTGGCAGATTGACCGCGTTGACGGTTTGCGGCGTCATGGACCACTCATGCCGGTCAACCGGGCCACCCAGGCGGCCCACATCGTGCTGATACTTGAACAGGCTGGCGCGCCACACATTGCCGAAAAGGTCGTCAGGCTTGACCTCATACTTGGAATAGTCACGCCAGGTTTCAGGATAGCCGACACCGACGTACAGAGTGCCGAGTTTGGCCTTGGCCTCCGCCTTGGTGGCGGGAGCCATCCAAGTGAGCGCGTCAATGCGCTTGCGAAAGGCGGCGATCAGATTGCCGACCATGGCCTGGGCCTCCGCCTTGGCCTGGGGCGAGAAGTAGCGCTTAGCGTAGATCTGGCCGACGGCATCGCCGAGCAGAGCGTTGGTCACCATAACTCCGCGCTGCCAGCGCGGCCGCTGCTGCGGCGTGCCCAGAAGTTCCTTGCCGAAGAATGCGAAGCTCTCGTCGGCCAGCGCCTTGGGCAGCACGGCAGCGTAGCGCTCAACCAGGTGGTAGGCCATCCAGTCCTTCCAGGTATCGAGAGGAGCGGAGGCCACCAGCGCGGATTCGCCGCTGAATGCCGAGGGTTGCCAGACGATGAACTTCTTCTGCTGGCTCAGCCCGGCGCCGGCGAAGTAGTCCGCCCAATCCAGGCCGGGAGCTTTGGCGGTGAAGTCGGCCTGGGTCCAGAGATTATTGGCCTTGTGGATGTCCTGATTCTCAGCCAGGCTGAGGTGTTTTTCGGCGATGGTGTGTTCCAATTCCACAATACGGGCGGCGCGCGCCGGAGCATCGTTGAAACCGGCAAGGCGCAGCATCTCCGCCACGTGCGCCTGGTATTTGGCGCGCACCTCGCGCATGTGCTCGCTGTTATCCAGGTAATACTGGCGGTCGGGCAGCATCAGCCCGCCCTGCAGCAGGTAGGGCGTGTAGTGGTCGGGATCCTCGAACCCGGGCGCGGTCCAGATGCCAAACAGGTTCGAGGTGTGGAAGTTGGTGTTGTTCAGGGGATCCACGTCGGCGCGCAGGCCCTTTCCCAGGGCGCGCGCCAGTTCGCGCTTGTCCTTGATGGCGGCGATGGCCTGCAAATGCGGCTGCAGCGGCTCCAGCCCCTTCTTCTCGATCGCGCCCTCATCCATGTAGGAGTTGTAGAGGTCGGCAATCTTGCGGGCATTGGAACCGGCGGGCGGGTTGGACTTGGCGGCTTCCTCAATCAGGCCGACGGTGCGCTTGTTGGCCAAATCGAGCAGCGCGCTCAACACCCCAACCGAGGGGCGATCCGGCGGAATTTCCGTATTCTTGAGCCAGCCGCCATTGGCATATTCGTAGAAGTTGTCGCCAGGTTTCACCGCCAGATCGAGGTGGGCCACGTTAATGCCATGCGTGGCCGGCTGCGACTTCTCCTGGGCAAATCCGGTCAGGAACGAAAGCAGAAACAGGACGAGAAGTGCGGGCTTCGTAGCAGCTTTCATGGAGCTCCAGATAAGGCAAAAGAAGCTACAGTGTAGCAGGGGAATGGCGGCTCAGCGGGCGCCAGGCGGGTTGTGCAAAGCGGGCGTGCGCTCTAAACATTTGTTTCGCGTTTAAATCGCGAACCGCTGGAAATCGAAGCAATGCGCTCCGCCAGGCGCCAGGGCCATTGCTTCCCGCCTACCTCGGCGGCGCCGGCCAGGCTTTCCCGCTACCTCGACGGCGCCGGCCAGGGCAAAAAAGGAAGCGCCATCCGGAGCCTCGAAAAGAACGCGACTGCCTGCGGG
>DASVBI010000654.1:0-5884 GCA_036375915.1 Terriglobales bacterium
ACCTGGCTTCGCTGGCCGGCTTGGATTATCCCGACTATGAGCTGATCATCGCCGCGCGCGCCCCCGGCGATATTCCTGAAGCCGTAATTCCGCCGCGGGCGCAAGTGGTCTTCTCCGGAGGCCAGCCGGCGGGAGCCGCGGAAAAGCTGCAAAACCTGCTGGCGGGGGTGCGCGCCTCGCGGCCGCGGACCGAGGTGCTGGTCTTCGCCGACTCCGATGGCCGGGTGAGTCGGGGATGGCTGCGCGCCCTCATCGCTCCTCTGGCGGAAGGCGGAGTTGGAGCAGCCACCGGCTATCGGGTTTACCTGCCTGAAGTCCCGGACTTCTGGTCATCCCTGCGCAGCGCGTGGAACGCGGTGATCTTCGGTACCTTTGGCCCCGGGAAAGTCGAATTTGTCTGGGGCGGGGCCATGGCGGTGCGCAAGGATCTGTTTTCGCGCCTGGGAGTGGAGAGGCTCTGGGCCAGCACCGCCAGTGACGATTACGTCCTGACGGAGGCGGTGCGCTCGGCGAGATTGCAGTTGCGCTTTGCCCCCGGCGCGCTGGTGGTGAGCAGCGACCGGATTGCGGCCTGGGAACTGCTGCGCTGGATTGAGCGGCAGATGGTTATCACCCGCGTCTATGCCCCGCGGCTGTGGGCGCTCTCTTTTTTCGCCACCCTCATGTACTGCACCGGGATGGTGGCCTGCCTGGTGGCGCTGGGCCAGGGGAAGTGGATGGCAGGCGTCATTCTGGCGTTTCTTCTGGCCGCCGGTATGCTGAAGGGAACTGCCCGCAAGAACCTGGCCGCCATGGCGCTGCCCGAATCTCGGCCCTGGTTGCAGCGGCATGGCTGGATGTTGACCTGGTTGGTTCCGCTGGCCACCTGGACGTGGCTGTACGGCCACCTGGTCTCCGCTTGCACCAACGTCATCGAATGGCGCGGTTACCGGTATCGCCTCTCCAGGGAGGCTATTTTCAACCTTTCCTCGCCGCCCCAGCGCTCGTCAAAGGTGGAGTGACCTGGCTCCCGCTTGTTCTATCCCACCTACGAGGAAGACCTGATGTACCTGGCCTGAACGTCGGTAACTTTCGCGCCACCCCTGCAAATCACAATAATTGTAGAGATATGCCCAACTGGTCCATAAAGCAGGAACGGCGGCGCTGGCGCCGGCACTGGTTGAAGGCCCCGGTGCGTATCATCAGTGGCGCCGGGGTGATTGACGGGTACGGGTTGCGCGTGAGCGAAGGCGGCATGTACCTGTTTGCAGTGGCGGATTTTGAGGTCGGAGCCCGCCTTGAGATGGAATTCAAGCACCCGCACTCGGGCGAGCCCAGCCGCTGCTCGGGACTGGTGCGCAACCGGGTGGTGTATCTGTACGGGGTCGAATTTGTCCACGAGCCAGGGCAAGAAGCTCCGCGCCGCTTCGCGCCCAACGCGACTGTGAGCTCCTGAGTCCCGCAGTTGAAAGATGTTCTGATCCGCTCCCTTCGTTCTTCAGACCAGTCCGGCAGGTTAAACTAGCGCAGGCTCGGCTTTCGGCTTCAGGCCGAAGGCCAAGGGCCGACGACCAGCCGTGCGTGTACAAATCCTATTTTTCGGGCAATTGAAGGAAGTGGCGGGGCGGGAGCGGGATACGCTTGAACTGCCGGAAGGGGCGCGCGTTTCCGACCTGCTGCGGCGGTGCGCCGAAGTCTCGCCGGCGCTTCAGCCCTATTACGGCATTATGGCAGTTGCCTTGAATCAGCAGTACAGCCAGACCAGCGCGGCGCTGCACGAAGGCGACGAGGTGGCGCTGATTCCGCCGGTGAGCGGGGGAAATGGAAAGCAGTCCCCGTCACCTTCCACGCGGTCCGCGGGCGAGGGTGCAAGCGCCACAAAAATCGTCTGGGAGAAGATTCACGCGCCCGCCATCGTGGAGGCTATCAAGCAGCCGGAGGATGGCGCGGTGGCGGTTTTTGAAGGCATCGTGCGCAACCACAGCCGCAACCGGCTCACCCTCTACCTGGACTACGAAGCCTATGAGCCCATGGCCCTGAAACAACTCGAAGAACTGGCGGGGCAGGCGCGGTCGCGGTTCGCGGTGCGCCAGGTGGCCATTGTCCATCGCCTGGGGCGGCTGGAGATTGGGGAAACCAGTGTGCTGATCGCCGTAGCTTCGGCGCACCGGGGGGCCGCCTTCGAGGCCTGCCGCTGGCTGATTGATACTCTGAAGAAGACCGTTCCCATCTGGAAAAAAGAGCATTTTGAAGATGGAGCGGTGTGGGCGGATGGCGAGCCCTTCCCGGAGGAAATTGCCAAGCGAAGCGATATTTCTCAGGCCGGGGATAAGAAGCCGGCATCTAAGTGAACAAATCCATTGAGCGATCTACGATTGTCAATTGACGATTTAGAAAATTCTGTGCCCCGCCGAGCCCGATGGAGGAGGCTTCCAGCCCTTTTTCTGTTTATGGCTCTTGCCGCGCTGTGGTGCGTGGCCCAGCAGAATGTCGGGAAGGCTCCGGCACAGGCCGGGGACAATCCCCTGGGGAAGATGCCGGAAGCACAGGCGGCGCGGCAAACTGCGCCGGATGATGGCCAATCCGCTCCCACCTTCCGGGTCAACGTAAAGCTGGTGAACGTTTTCGCCACCGTGGTGGACCAGAACGGGGCCCCCATCGGCGGGCTGACGAAGCAGGACTTCACCGTGTTGGAAGATGGCAAGCCGCAGAAAATCGCGGTGTTTACCCGCGAATCCGGCTTGCCCCTTTCGATTGTGCTGGAAGTGGACACCAGCCTGAGCACGTATAAAGACCTGCACCTGGAGCTGGAATCGGCACGCCGCTTCGCGCACACCATCCTGCGGCCTGTGGACGCGTTAGCCTTGTTTCAGTTCAGCGAGATTGTGGACGAGCTGACGCCGTTTACTTCCGATCTGAGGCGCATTGACAGCGGCATCAGCCGCGTGCACCCCGGGGCGGCTACCGCCATGTACGACGCGCTTTACCTGGGTTCGCGAGCTCTGGGCCGCCGGCAGGGGCGCAAAGTGCTGGTGGTCATAACCGACGGCGGCGACACCGTGAGCACCACCGATTACGCCCAGGCCCTGCGGGCGGCGCAGGAGGCGGAAGCCATTGTCTACAGCATCATCGTGGTGCCGATCGAGGCCGATGCCGGGCGGGACATCGGCGGGGAGCACGCCCTCATCCAGCTTTCTCACGATACCGGCGGCAAGTATTTTTACGCCTCCGGAATCAACCAGCTCGACCAAGCCTTTCGCAAGATCAGCGACGAGCTGCGCACCCAATACCTGCTGGCCTACTACCCTTCGCAACGCTTCTCCGATTCCGATTTTCGCCGTATCACCATCCGGGTGAATACGCCTGCCGGCAAAGACTGGGCGGTGCGGGCGCGCACCGGCTATTACACCAGCAAAGCGGAGTAGGCTCCCGGCATCGCGGCGAACAACAATGGCCGCAAGGCGGGCGTGTAGAATGTTGCCATGTCATTTCGCGCAGCTGGAGTTTCCCATCCTTCCAAGAAAGGCAAGACCCCGCCGCCCGAGGAGACCTTCGAGGAGGCCGCCTACCTGAAGAGCCTGGGCGAAAAACAGAGGCCGGTGACCATCAAGCTGCTGGACGGCGAGGTGGTCAAGGGCTGGATCGAATACTACGACAAGAACATGGTGCGGGTGACGCGCGAGGGCGCGCCCAACCTGTTCATCTTCAAGCACCAGATCATGTACATCGCGGAAGAGGCGGCGCGGCGCAAACCGTAATGACAGAACGGCAGCAATTCGTGCCCGCTATGGCGGAAATTGCCCGCGAAGCCGGCGCGCTGCTCATGGGCTACTTCCAACGCCGGGTGAAGGTGGAGTACAAGGGTGACGTGGACCTGGTGACCGAGGCCGACCGCGCCTCCGAGGCCCTGATCACCCGCCGCATTCGCGAACGCTGGCCAGGACATAACATCCTGGGGGAAGAGGGGACGCGCACCGAGCAGGGCAGCGAATACCGCTGGTACGTGGATCCGCTCGACGGAACCACCAACTTCGCCCACGGGTTCCCCGTTTTCTGCGTGTCTCTGGGGCTGGAGCATAACGACGAACGTGTGGCGGCGGTGATTTTCGATCCCACGCGCGACGAGATGTTCACCGCCCAAAAGGGCGGCGGGGCATTTTTGAACGGCCGGCCCATTCACGTTTCCACCATTTCCAACCTGGCGGAGTGCCTGGTGGCCACGGGATTCCCCAGCCACAAGCGGCACAAAAATCCAAATATTTTCTTCTATCACCAGATTACCCTGAAGACGCACGGAGTGCGGCGCGCGGGTTCGGCGGCGCTCGACCTCTGCGACGTTGCCTGCGGGCGCTTTGACGGCTTCTGGGAGTTCAACCTCAATCCCTGGGACACAGCCGCCGGCGTGCTGATGGTGGAAGAGGCCGGCGGGCGGGTAACACGGTTCGATGGCCAGCCCTTTCGCATTGATAGCCACGAAACTCTGGCCTCCAACGGCCTGGTGCATGACGCTCTGTTGCGCGAGTTTCAGGCCATCTTGCGCGGCGAAGGCCTGGAGGAACTGCCCTCGGTGGCGGAGTTTGTGCGGGCGCGCAAGTAATTTAAGAATGATGATTGAGGATTGAAGATCAAAACCGTTAATGCAGGAGTCGCAGGGGCAATCGGGGGTCGTTCGGTGGTTGCCACGAGGACGGTTTGTATCAGGGCGTAGTTTCAGCTATGCCGATGCATCACATTATTGATTCCGGCTTTAGCCGCTGCAGAAATGCAGAGGTCCTTCGCCGTCGCGCTTCTTCGCATGGCGCTTTGGTCGCGCTCGGCTCAGGATGACAATTCAAATGAGAGGGCTTTCACGCGGTTGAAGCCGCCGCCTTTTCAAAACCGGCGTAAAATGTAGCCGCTGCTCAGTCTGCCCTTCAGAGGTGAGCCCCATGCGGCGAATCCTGTCCCTCGTACTCCTCGCCCTTCTGATTCCTGCTGTGCAAGCGCAAGATAAGCCGGCGCCGGTGCGCGTCTGCGTGGCCGCACTGAAAAACAGCTCGCGACATATCGTCAATCCCATGTGGCAGCGCAATCAGTTGGTGCGGGCGCTGGAGCGCAGCAACAAGAGCAAGGAAGTGAAGAAAGGGAAGGCGCCCAAAATTGAGACCGTGGCGCTGGACTCATCCGGCGAAGCCGACAGCACCGTGCAGGAGAAGAACTGCGAGTATGTGCTGTACACCGACCTGACAGAAGTGTTCCGGACCGACCGGCCGGCGGTCAGCGTCCCCCCGCCGGGGGCTGTCCAGGTAGGAACCAACATGGGCGACCCGCGGGCCTACCCGCCGGATTACCACAGTGCCACGGTGAATTACCGTCTGATGCGCGTGGGAAATTTCAGGCCCTGGGCGGAGGGCATGGTCAACGCCGATGACGCCCTGGCAGAGGATGTACTGGTTTCGCAGTTGATGGACCAGGTTGCCAATCGCGTGGTGGACCAGATCCGCAAGCCCCACCCCAGCGCGCCGGAGTAATCTTTGGTGTCGTCCCTTACGGGACTCGAGCCTAGGTTGTGCCGTTTGACCCAGGACTTCCGTCCTGGGCTTTCCTATTTCGCCCCTTTCCGGGGCTGATGCGCGACGGTCCATAGGAGCACATGTTGGTACCGGGTGCGCTGAGATATAACCAGTAACGTCTCTATCAAGGTGTGGGTTTTGCGAAGAGCAGAGCTACAGTGGTAGAGAGGTTGCTCGCAGCCTCTCTCTGCCGCACAAAGGCGCTAAAATACAAGCTTGGCCGGTGGCTGCATCGGAGATGGATGGTCCACCTCGGAACATAAATAACTCATGTCAGGATATAACTCGTGATTTCATCGTTGCTGGAACGAAGAATCGAAAAGCGGCCGGACAAGGTGCGGCTGCAGGGACGG
>DASVBI010000090.1:0-6772 GCA_036375915.1 Terriglobales bacterium
CCATCAAAGCGGCCTCGCCGCAGGCTCCGGTCACCGACCTCTACATGAACGACGATGCCTACCATAACGGCGCCTTCATGCTGGCAGCCAACTTCGATTTCTACGCTTCCTTCCAGCCCCAGCCCAAACCCGCTCCCCCGCCGCGGTACCCCAACCGGGTGGACTTCGGCACCGAAGATGGCTACCAGTTCCTCCTCAATATGGGCCCCTTAGCCAACGCCGACCGCCTCTACTTCAAAGGTCGTAATCCCCTTTGGAATGATCAGGTTTACCACACTACTTACGACAATTACTGGAAGGTGCGCAGCCTGCCTTCGCACCTGCGCAACATTCATTGTGCGGTGCTTACCGTGGGCGGCTGGTTTGACGCCGAAGACCTGCAGGGACCGTTCAATGTGTTTCGCGCCCTGGGCCAGAACAATCCCGGCGTCTATGACGGAATTGTGATGGGGCCCTGGGTGCATGGCGGCTGGTACGAATTCCAGGGCCGCAGCCTGGGGCGGGTAGCCTTTGATGCCGATAACTCCGCCTACTTCCACTCCAATATTGAGTTTCCATTCTTCGAGAAGTACTTGAAAGGTGATGGTCAGCCAACTCTGCCCAAAGCCTATATGTTCGAAACCGGAACCAACGTGTGGCGCCAGTACAGCGCCTGGCCGCCTTCGGAGGCGCAGAAGCGCACGCTTTATTTTCACGCGGACGGCAAGCTTTCCTTCACGCCGCCCACAACAACGGGAGAGGCTTACGACGAGTACGTCAGCGACCCCAATCGCCCGGTGCCTTTCATTGACTACACCGCGCTCGGCGTACCCCAGGAATACATGGCCTCCGACCAGCGCTTCGCCTCCCGCCGGACTGACGTGCTGGTCTACCAGACGGAACCGCTGGAAGAAGACGTCACCCTGGCGGGGCCGGTTTCGCCCAAGCTGCACGTTTCCACCTCGGGCACTGACTCCGACTGGGTGGTAAAGCTGATTGACGTGTATCCGCCGGAGTACCCGGAAGCAGAACCGGCAAAACGAACACGGGAAGCAGATGTTCCCCCGCCGGTGGATTCCATGAGTGGCTACCAGCAACTGGTGCGCGGCGAGCCCATGCGGGGCAAGTTTCGCCACAGCTTCGAGAAACCTCTCGCCTTTACCCCCGGCAAGGTAGAGGAAGTGGACTTCAGTATGCCCGACGTGAACCACACCTTCCGCCGCGGGCACCGCATCATGCTCCAGGTACAGAGCTCCTGGTTCCCGCTGGTGGACCGCAACCCGCAAACCTTTGTGGATATTCCCAACGCCAAGCCCAGCGACTTTCAGAAGGCCACCGAGCGGGTTTACCGCTCCGCGGGTGAGGCTTCGGGCGTAGAGGTGGAGGTTCTCCCGGCGAAATAGACGGAAACTTATGATGCCCGCCTGGTCACAGGCGCCCTCGCCTGTGCTCGCTGCAGCGGCCCGGCAATTGCGGCGACCTGCACTTGCCCGCATGGGCTGTCTCCATGTACTCATTCATTGCCGACGACCGGCTGATCTGACGGAACCAATCCCTGCCTCCTCGCGTACTGGCTGTTGTGTGCTAACGGAATCCGGGCCACCCCGTCCAACGCGTAACAGGCAAGGAGAGGGCGATGAGAGCGGCGAATCAAGCATGGTACTGGCTGGCAGCAGGAGTGCTGGCCCTGGGCCTGAACGGCTACTACCAGGACGGAGGCTTTCAAGGCCTGCACCGCCTGGCCACCGGCGCCACCCTCGCGGTGAACGAGGCCGGGGCTCAGATCGGCCAGATTGCCACCCTGGCCGAGGTGGCCATGGCCGAGCATGCTCAGCTCCTCAGCGAGCGTCCGGCGCCTGCCATGGTCGCAGTGCCTTCGGTGGCGATTCCGGCCGTCACTCCGGCCCGCCTGGCTCAGTTGCAAGTGCGGTTGCAGACCATGCAGGCAGCCCGGGTCCGGGCTCGGATGGCTCGGCTGCAGGAAGTGATGGCCCGGCGTGAGATGCAGCGGGCGCAAGTCGAAATCCAAAACGGCCGCATTGCGGTACTGAGGGGCCAGGGGCAGGTGCGCGTGGAGGTGCCGCCGCTTCCCTGGGTCCAGGTCAGTGTCCCGCAAGCTCCCGCGGTGGAGGTGCGGGAGCCCAACTAGAGGCTCACAAGTCCGGGCCTTGAAGATCCACCATCTGACGGGGATTGAAGGTCACTTCAAAGCTCGTGCTGGCCCCCCGCTCCACAAACGTCACACTCTTTTCGTTGCCGGAAATCAGGGCATGCCCGGCGGCATCGGTTTTGGGAAAGTGAAAAACCACCCCGGCGATTCTGCCATCCTGGGAATGATCAACTTCCACACGGGCTGGAGGAATTTTCTCTTTATTCGCCGCCAGGTAGCTTTTGCTTTTTAGAGTGGCCTCGTTGGCGCGGTCAAATGCGGCCATATCAGGACCGACAACCGCGAGCAGGAACTCTCCCGGCACTGGTGGCAAGTGCTGGTCTATGGCGTCCGGCGCAATATGTTTCTGCAGAACCAGAGATCGCACCCAGGCTTCGCGCAGAGTGCGCGATGAAACCCAGCGCACCACATACACGGTCTGCTGGGTATCTCCTCCCGCCTCAGCTTCCTTGGAGTGGCTGCCCATCATGTCCACGCCGCTTACATCTTCGGCGGGAGCATCCGGAGCTTGCAGTGCTGTGCGGCTAACGCGCTTCGACCAGGGTGAATCAAAAAGGATTTTGCGGACGTCGCCGGCGTCCCAGCTCTTGTAGGACTTGTCCTTCCAGGGATCACGGGCCCAGGCGCTGGCTGTAAGCACTGCCAGGAGCCCGGCAACGAGTGTTCGCTTCAGGCTGCTCTTCAGGATAAACCGCGGTTTGCCCATAGACGGCTGCCTCACCATATCCTGCAAGCGGGTAGCGAACTTCCTACTGCTTCCGCATCCGGATCTCCCTGCCGCCACGCTCGAAGCGAACTTCGTCCATCAACTGGTTGATCAGGTAAATCCCGCGCCCATGGTTGGAATAAACATTTTCACCCATCACCGGGCTGGGAATGGAAGCCGGATCAAAACCGGGTCCGGGATCGCGGACCACGATCAGCATGCCATGCGCCTCGTCACAGGCGACGCAGCATTCCACCCGTTTGGAGCGGTCGTGATTGCAGCCATGACGGATGGCGTTGGCCAGCGACTCGCGCACGGCCGTCTCGATCTCAAATTCCTTGCCCACGGCGCACTTCATTTCCCGGGCCAAAGCCAGCACAGCTTCCACCACCGGCGAAATCGAATCAACATCGGCGCTGATGGTGATATCCAGCTGCACCTTCAGCTTTTTGCCCTCAAATTCACATTCTGAACTCTCTCGATCGGTCATGAGCGCCCCAGGCTCCAGAAGTGTGAAATCCAGCATGATTGTAACCGAGCTGAGTTCCTTTTTGGACCGAAGTGCGTCCGGTCACGGTTCGAGGTGACCTCAGTCACCGCTACTGGGCCGTAACCTCCCTAACATCAGAATGTTGGCGTCTGCCCGCCGGCGAACAGGAGTCAGGGAGGTTTGCATGGCCCATCAGTTGACCACCTGCACGTATTGCGGGGTCGGATGCGGCCTTTACCTGGAAACCGCCGATAACCGGGTCATCGGAGCCTATCCCAGCGTCTCCCACCCCACCAACCAGGGCCGAATCTGCGTGCGCGGCTGGCACGTCCACGAAATCGCCAGTTCGCCGGAACGGCTCAAGGAACCCCTGCTGAAGAAGAAAGGCCAGTTGCAGGAGGCCGGCTGGGACGAGGCCTTCGAGTTTGTGGCCTCCCGGCTCAATCAGATCCGGGAGCGGTATGGTCCCGATTCGATAGCTTTCCTGAACTCGCCACGCTGCTCCAATGAAGACGCTTACCTGCTGCAGAAGTTCGCCCGCGCGGTGATTGGCACCAACAACGTGGACCAGGGCAGCGGCGTCTTCTGCAACAACTCCATTGACGTGCTGCTGGAGATGACGGGCGTGCCCGCGGCCACCACCTCCATCGCCGACCTGGGGGAGAGCGACCTCATTGTGGTGGACGGCGTGGACCTGGGGCGGCGGCTGCCTACCATCGGGGGCGCCGTGATTCGCGCCAAACTGCGGGGAGCGCGGCTCATCGTGATCGGCACCCGCCGCCATCGCGTGGCCGAAAACGCCGACCTGTTCCTGCAGATCCGGCCGGGCACGGAAGTGACTCTGTATGGCGCCATGGCCAAAGTCATCCTGGACCGCGGCCTGATGGACCAGGCTTTCATCAAGGCCCGCTGCTCTGGCTACGACGACTTCATTCAGCGGGTACGGGAGTACGACCTGCTGCAGGCGGCGGAGATTTGCGGCGCGCCGGCGGAGGCCATCGAGGCCGCCGCCGTCAGCTATGCCAGCGCCCGGGCTGCCACCGTCCTCTATTCCACCAGCATGGAAGCGCGCAGCCGCGACACCATTCGCGCCGTGGTCAACCTGGTGCTCCTTACCGGCAACCTGGGCAAGCCCGGAGCCGGCATTCTTGCCCTCAGCGAACTGAACAACCTGCAGGGCGTTTGCGATATGGGCATGCTGCCCGGCCGCCTGCCCGGATACCGGCGGGTGCAAGACACGCCGGCCCGCGCCCAACTGGAATCGCTCTGGAAGAGCAAGCTGCCCCCTTCTCCCGGACTGCAGGCGCGTTCCGTGCTGGCCGACCGCGGCCACTCCCAGCTCAAGGCGCTGTGGATGTGCCACTACGATCCCGCCAGCGCCGCCGGTGTGGAGAAAGCCCTCGGGCTTTTCGAAGACTTCAAGCTGGTGGTGTCGCAACAGCTCTTCATGACCGACGCGGCCCGCTATGCCGACGTGGTTTTGCCCACTACGGCATATGGCGAGGAACAGGTGTCCTTCACCAGCACCGAGCGCCGCATTCAGCTGGCGCAGAAGGTCATTGAGCCCGCGCCCGGACTGATGCCGGCGTGGCAACAGCTATCCCAAATTGCGGGGTTGCTGGGAGCGAACTGGAACTACAACACCGCAGCCGATGTGATGGCCGAGATCGGCCAGGCCGTCCCCTTTTACAGTGGAGCCAGTTACGAAAACCTGGCGCGGGAGTACGGACGGCAGTGGCCCTGCACCCAGGACCGGCCCCTGGGCACACGCTATTTATTTTCCGAAAACGGGGCCAGGTTCCATTTCGTTCCGGTGACCAAACCGGCCCCCGCTGCTGCCCCAACCGAGTTGCCCTTCCAGCTGTTCTTCGGCAGTTCCCTCTACTATTGGACGCAGGATGTGCTGGTCCGCCACAGCGAAACCCTCAAGCGCGAATACCGCATCCTGTGGCTGGACTATCCCGAGGGCTTCGTGGAGGTCAACAGCGAGGATGCGAAACAGTTGGGCATCCGCGACGGGCAAAGCGTAACCCTGCACACAGCCAGCGCCACCGCCCAGGCTACCGCGCGAGTCACGCCGGAGGTGATGAGCGGCACCATTTTCGTTCCTTATTTCCTGCGCGACGTGGAAAAGGAAATTCTGAATGGAGCTCTGGACCGCAGCCAGCTGGTTCCGGTGCGGGTAGAGAAGGGGGCGGTATGAGAGCCCGCGTACTGCCCAAACCCGATGTTCTGGCTCTGCTGGACTTGTTGCGCGCCCAAGGCTACGAGGTACTGGCGCCCTTCTGCGGGCGCGGACGAGATACCTACTTCGACACCGTTACCGATCAGAACCGCGATCAGGTGCAGATCCATCTGCCCAATCCCTACTATCCGCCGAAGCGCTTCGTGTTCCCTCATATCGAACGGCTGATGAAGGCGGAGCGCAGCAATGGCGACCTGCGCATCGAGCCCACCTATGAAGCTCCCAGGCGGGCAATCTTCGGCATCCGCTCCTGCGACCTGGCCGGCATTTATCACCTGGACCGCTTCTTCCTGGGACGTGATTTCAGCGACATCTATTACGAAAAGCGGCGGCGCAACCTGCTGCTCATCAACCTCGTCTGCACTGACCCGGAACGTGATATCGGCAAGGAGTGCTTCTGCATGTGCGCCGATACCGGCCCCGCCGCCCGCGATCACTTCGACCTGCAACTGATGGATCTGGGCGACGAGTTCATGGCCGTGGCGGGCACCCCCGCCGGCGAAGCGCTGCTGGCCAATCCTATCTTCCGGAAAGGAACAGCAGAGCACGTGGTCCGGCGGCGCGCTATCCTGGAAAACTTACGCACCCATTTCCAGAGCACCATGACCAGCTGGTTTTCGGCCGCGGTGCGCTACGTCTCTCAGGGAAAGGTGAGTGAAAAAACCTGGGAGGAGATCGGCCAGCGCTGCCTGGAGTGCGGCGGCTGCACCTATGTGTGCCCGGCATGTACTTGCTTTACGGTCACCGACCGGCCAGTGGGGGCGGGCGAGGTCGAGCGGGTGCGGATGTGGGATTCCTGCGCCCTGGGCGGGTTTACCCGCATGGCTGGAGGATTTAACCCGCGGCGCGCCGTGCACGACCGGCGCAACCGGCGCTTCTTCCGCAAACTGTCGCATTACTTCATCCAGCGCGAGCTTTCCATGGCGTGCGTGGGCTGCGGGCGCTGCGCGGCCGTTTGCCATGGCGATATCGGCATGCCCACGGTAGTGGAGATGATCCGGCGGGCCACGGCCCAGGCGGAGGCGAGATGAGCGCGGCCACCCAGAACGTATATCTGCCCAAGCCCGCCGTGCTGGAAAGGGTGGTGGCGGAAATTCCCGAGGTAAAAACTTTCTACTGGCGCTTCGAAGACGCCGCAGAACAGCAGCAGTTTCACCACTTTCGTCCCGGTCAGTTCGCGCA
>DASVBI010000132.1:0-8317 GCA_036375915.1 Terriglobales bacterium
GGCTCCCTGCCGGGCGCGAGCTACGCCTGAGGCAATGGCGGCGGCCACCTGTTCCTGGTAGGCAGGAGAATTAAGCTGGATGACGTCGCCGCCGGGCGGCGCCACCTCCACCGCGAGGGCGGCGGCGGCAATGTGGTTCAAGGGCGGCAGGGGCGCGGCCATCTGGCGGGTGGCCAGGTTGACCTTGGCGAGTTCTGAGGCGATATTGTGCGACAGACTCTGGCTGGAGGATAAAAACGTCGCCTGCGCAGTGTCCCAGGGAAGAAACGGTCCGCTGGCGGGCGTGATCGGCGGCAGCAGCGCGGTATAGAGCCGCACCCCCGTGCCCAGGCCGCCGGCGTGAATGCTGATGTAGAAGCGGGCGCGGGAAGTATTGGCCAGGATGGCGCGTTGCTCCAGGCTTAAAGCGCTATCGGAGTTGCGCAGCAGCATGGTGGGCAAACCGCGGGCTTCCAGATCAGTGTGCAGGCGCAGTGCGATGCCCAGAGTTACATCTTTTTCCGCCAGATTATCGCTCAGGGCGGCGCCCGCTTCTGTGCCGCCGTGGCTGGCATCCACTACCACCAGCGGAGGCGGCGCCGAAGGCGGAGGAGCAGCAACGGCAGGAGCGGGTGTTTGCCCGGGAGTTGCTCCGGCTGGAGTTGGGGGCGCGGCTGATGTGGACGGCGCCGGCGCCGCTGGCTGTGGTCGAGCCTGGGCGACGATTTGCACCACCGGCCCGACAGTGATGCTCTTGCGGTCGGGGCTGAAGCGCGCCAGCAGAGGCACACTGCTGTTCAGCGTCAGTTCGGCAACGCCCTCGGCTTCATGATAGGCGAGGGAAGTCACGTACTTGTCATCGAAACTGATGGTAGTGGGAGTGGGATGCAGCAGGGGTTCGCGCACAAAGGTCATGCGCAGCCGGCCCGGTTCGGTGGCGATGGAGGGATTGACGGGAGCCGAAAAATTCAGCACCACCGCGTCGGCGGGAGAATGTACCAGCTCGGCCGTAAAATGAACGGCCGCGCCGGCAATAAACAGGCGGCGGGCGCTCTCGTGGAATTCGACGGGCTGCCGCAACAGGGGCGATAAAAGCGGCACGACGCTGGAGAGCGGAACCATGCCCCTTCCCGCCTGAAAATAAAACGGTGCCGCCAATTCCAGGCGCTTGCCTCCCACCTTTACCCCGGTTTTTCCGTCTTGAAACTCAATTTCCATGCCGTCGAAGCGCACCTTCCACTTACGCCCATCCTGGCGGGCGCTCAATTCGCCCAGCGGATCGAGAAGGTCCAGGATGCCCACGTACTCCCTGGCGCCATACTGCTGCAGGGGCACGGAAAAGCTGGTCCGCGGGCCATACACGGAGAGGTAGCCCTGTCCCGCCGCCGGCCGCGCCTGCGGCGGCCAGAGAAGCAGCAATACCAGAGCTAAAGCAGGGAGGGGACGGTGAACCGGCCTTTGCCGAAGGCAATCGCGCCAGCGCTCAGTCCAGCGCATAGATGGCAAGTCCGCTCAGCATTTTGGGGTAAAAGTCGGTGGACTTTTGCGGCATCACCTCGCCCCCCAGGGCGATAGCGGTCATCTGCTCAATGGAAACGGGATTGAGCAGGAAGGCCACGTTGGCTCCGCCGCCGCGCACGCGTTGCACCGCTTCCCGGGCGTCGCGCAGGTACTCGACATTACGCTGTTCGCGGATGGCTTCCTCGCTGATGTTCAGCACGCTTCCCAGCACTACCTTGTGCAGGCGCACTACATCCAGCTCCGCCTGGCGCGGCGACACAGATTCCAGGGCGGAGTGCCGGGCCCCCGGGTGGGCAAGAAACAGGAAAGCTTGCCGCGCGCTAACGGCCAGCATGGCGGTTTCGCCAGGCGAAGTGCGGGGAAGCAGGGCCAGAGGATTGGCGGGGTCGAACTCGCGGCTCACATCGCGCACGCCATAAAAATAGCGCGCTGCCGCCACCATGGGGCCGGGCTCGAACTGAGGCAGCCCGAATACCAGGCGATGAGTGGGCAGGATAAGCATTCCCGGGGAATGGGCGTTCACAAAGGTCATCATGACCCGGTTGTAGGCAGCGTCTGCTTCCTGCTTGCCGGCAGCGGCGCGGCGCTCGTTGCGGTAGTTGAGCGCGGTCTCGTAGCGGTGGTGGCCGTCAGCGATGATCAGCTTCTGTTCGGCCATGCTGCGCGTGACCTGCTCAATCACTTTTGGGTCGGAGACCTGCCAGAGTTTATGCGCCACTCCGTATTCGTCGCTCACGCAGATTTCGGGTTCGCGCTGGGGAAAAAGCGTAACTTCCACCTGGCCGGCGGGATCGTTATACAGCACGAAGATTTGCCCGAAGTGGGCGTGAGTGGCGCGCAGCAGGTCGAGGCGGTCGGCCTTGGGCTTGGAGAGCGTCTGCTCGTGGCGGAACACGACGCCCGCCGAATAATCTTCAATCTCGGATAAGGCGATAAAGCTGCGCCGTTCCTGGCGGCTATCGGCGGTTCCGGGCGCGGTGAACTCCTGCGCGTAGGCGTAGAGGGAGGGTTGCGAATCCTGGCGCAGGATGCCCTGGCGGCGCCACTCGCCAAAATCGCGTGCGGCGCGGGTATACACGTTGTTGTCCGCGCCGTCGGCGGGATCGCGTTTGCCCAGGATAATTCGCACCAGGTTGTAGGGGCTGGCGTCGTAATAGCGCGCCTGCATGGCCGGGGTGATCTTGTCGTAGGGTTGGGTCACAACCTGCGACAAGGCCACGCGCGCCGGGTCGTAACGCAAGGCCCGAAAAGGGAAGATTTTTGCCATGAGAAATTTGTGGTGCTTGGAATTGTAACAAGAGAAAAGAGGCAGAACCTTCCCCCACTTTCCACATCCCAAAGAGAGGGGTTGTCATCGTCGAAGCGGAGCCGACCTATGGTAGTATCGGCTCAAAAGAGGCTTTGTATGGCCCGCCATCTGACCAGCGGGCGATGGGCGTATCGCTCCCCGGGTGGAGTTTTGAACCTGCCTGCCGTTCATCGTGACGCTTCCCGCTTGCGGCTGGAGCTGCGCCTGCTGGCGGCGGTGGCTGGCGTCCTTTTGCTTCTGCTGTTTGCCGCCCCTGCCCTGAAAGCCCAGACCGGAACCGAGGACGATGTCCATGTTGTGCCCCGGACCAAGCCCCCAGAGGAAACCAAAAAGCCGCTGGTTAATCCCTCCCTGGATACGCACACCCGGCCCTTC
Organism: Terriglobales bacterium; assembly: GCA_036375915.1. GTDB lineage: Bacteria > Acidobacteriota > Terriglobia > Terriglobales > Acidobacteriaceae > JAICWP01. The sequence goes on from DASVBI010000132.1 coordinate 3,185, forward strand.
CGTGCTCGCGTGGACCTGGTGCTGGTTCCGGTCACGATTACTGACCCCATGAACCGCCTGGTCACGGGATTGGAGAAGGACAACTTCCAAGTCTTTGAAAATAAGGAGCGGCAAGAGATCCGGCATTTCTCCAGTGAGGATGCTCCCATCTCCCTGGGGGTGATTTTTGACGTCAGCGGGAGCATGAGCAACAAAATTGACCGCTCCAAGGAGGCGGTGGTCGAGTTCTTCAAAACCGCCAATCCGCAGGATGAGTTTTTTGTGGTGAGCTTCTCCGATGAGCCCGAGCTGCTCTCCGATTTCACCAGCTCGGTGGAGGACATCCAGAGCCGCCTGGTGCTGGCGGCACCCAAGGGGCGTACCGCGCTGTTGGACGCTATTTACCTGGCGGTTGCCAAGATGCGCACCGCCAAATACGACCGTAAGGCCTTGTTGATCATCTCTGACGGGGGCGATAACCACAGCCGTTACACGGAGGGGGAGATCAATTCCCTGATTAAAGAGGCGGATTTGCAGATTTACGCCGTCGGTCTGTTCGACCAGGTCGCCCGAACCGAGGAGGAGCGGATAGGCCCCGCGCTGCTGGCCGAGATCACGGATGTGACTGGAGGGCGGACATTTACGATTAATAATCCTAACGAACTGCCGGACGTAGCCACCAAAATCGGCATAGAGCTGCGCAACCAATATGTGCTGGGATACCGTCCAATCAAACCAGTGCACGATGGCAAATGGCATAAAATAAAGGTCAAGCTGGTTCCGCCCAAAGGATTGCCGCCTCTGCACGTTTATGCCAAAACGGGATACTATGCGCCGTCGGAATAGCTACCTCATTCTGCCCCTGTTGATGCTTTGCCTGAGCCTGTGGACGTGGGCGCAGGCCGCGCCCAACACCGCCCCGCCTCCAAGTTCCACTCCGCCCGCGCCGCCGCCGTCCCAGACTCAGCCGCAGGCGCAAACGGGGGGCACGGCGGGCGCACAGCAGGGCCAGCCCTCAGGCCAGGCGCCGGAGGGTGAGAACAACGGGGTGTACGTTTTCCGCAGCCGGGTAGAGGAGGTTATTCTCCACGCCACCGTTTATGACGATCACGACCATATGGTTACCACTCTGGATAAGAGCGCGTTTGAGATTTATGAGGATGGGGTGCCGCAGAAAATAACCTCCTTCCGGCGTGAAGACATTCCCGTGGCCGTGGGTATTGTCATTGACAACTCGGGATCTATGCGCGACAAGCGGCCGGCGGTGAACCAGGCGGCGCTGAATTTTGTGCGCTCCAGCAATCCCCAGGATGAGGTTTTCGTTGTCAATTTCAATGACGAGTACTACCTGGACCAGGACTTTACCTCCAGTGTCCCCAAGCTGAAGGATGCCCTGGAGAAAATCGAAGCGCGCGGGGGGACGGCGCTGTACGACGCCATAGTGGCCTCCGCCGACCATCTGAAGAAAAATGCGCGCCTGGAGAAGAAGGTGCTGCTGGTGGTGACTGACGGCGAAGATAACGCCAGCCGCGAGTCGCTGGAACAGGCGGTGCGCCGCCTGCAGGCGGAGAACGGCCCCACGGTTTACACCATCGGCTTGCTGGGCGGCGAAAGACAGCGCCGCGCCCGCCGCGCCCTGGCCACTGTGGCCGAGGATACCGGAGGCGTGTCCTTTTTCCCCAAGGACCTGAGCGAGGTGGACCGCATCACCCAGGAAGTGGCCCACGATATCCGCAACCAGTACACCATCGGCTACCGGCCCACGCGGCCGCAAAGCCAGGGCGGGTACCGCTCCATCAAGGTGGTGGCGCACGCCCACGGCTACAAGAAGCTGCAGGTGCGCACCCGCACCGGCTACTATGCCGGCAGCGAGCGGGCCGCTACTGAGCAGTAGGGAAGCGCTCCCCATCCCATGGTGGTCCGCATGACAGCGGTAAGTACTATGCCCGGCTGGTCATTGACGCCATTCCGCCGCTCTCATACTCTGTAGCCTGCCCATGAAAAGCGCCGAAACCACCACCCGCCTGCGCGTGGCCGACGACATCACCAAACTCGTCGGCGAAACCCCCATGCTTCGCCTGCGCCACGTCACACCCCGTGGCGCGGCCGAGGTGTACGCCAAGCTCGAGTACCTGAACCCGGGCGGCAGCGTGAAGGACCGCGCCGCCATCGGCATGATCCGGCGGGCGGAAGAGCAGGGCCTGTTGCAGCGCGGCGCCACCATCATCGAGGCCACCGCCGGCAACACCGGCATCGGGCTGGCCCTGATTGGGGTTAACCGCGGCTATCGCGTGGCTTTGTTCGTGCCGGAACACTTCTCCGAGGAAAAGGTGATGCTCATGCGCGCCCTCGGCGCCGAGGTCACGCGCACACCTGACGCCGAGGGCATGGAAGGGGCCATTCGCCGCGCCCGCGCGCTGGCCGCCCAGACTCCCAATTCCTTTCTCGCAGGCCAATTCGAAAATCAGGCCAATCCCGATTACCACTACCAGACTACGGCGCGCGAAATTTTCGAGCAGATGGAAGGCAGGCTGGATGCCATCGTGGCCGGCGCCGGCACCGGCGGCACCTTCACTGGGGTGGCACGTTTTCTCAAGGAGCGCCTGCCGCATCTCCGCGCCTATGCGGTGGAAAGCCAGGGCTCGGTGCTGGGCGGCGGCGCGGCGGGCGAGTCGCACAAGGTGGAAGGCATCGGCGCCAGCTTCCTTCCCAAGACCTTTGACGGCCGCCTGGCCGATGAGGTCATCATGGTGCGCGATCCACAGGCCTTCGCCATGGTGCGCCGTCTGGCCCGCGAGGAAGGCGTGCTCGCCGGCTCCAGCGGCGGCGCCGCGGTTCACGCCGCGGTGCAGGTGGCAACCCAGCTGGGAGCGGGCAAGCGCGTGGCCACCATCATTCCCGATTCCGCCGAGCGCTATCTGTCGAAGAAGATTTTCGAGCAGGAAACCTAATCCAGAGGCGTCATGCTGAGGCGCTTTAGCGCCGAAGCATCTCGCGCGCACCCGCTCGTATTTGCCGGTACACGCGCGACCCTTCGGGGCTGAAGCCCCTCAGGGCAACGCAAACAAGGGAACTGCCAGGAAAATTCATGTCCAATTATCGAGCAGGTTTTGCCACTCGCGCCATCCATGACGGCCAGGAGCCGGAGCCGCTGACCGGCGCGGTCAGCGTTCCCATTTACGCCACTTCCACCTACGTGCAGGACGAACTGGGCAAGCCGCGCCAAGGCTACGAATATGCCCGGGTCACCAACCCCACCCGCGACCGGCTGGAAGAGAACCTGGCCTCGCTGGAAGGCGGCATCGCCGCGCGCGTATTCGCCAGCGGCATGGCGGCCATTAACGCCCTCGCCACCATGCTCAAGGGCGGCGACCACGTGGTTTGCGGGCACAACCTTTACGGCGGCGTGCCTCGCCTCTTCAATCAGATCCTGGTCAACTACGGCCTGGAGTTCACTTACGTGGATACCTCACGGCCGGAAGCTGTGAACAAGGCCATCCGCAGGAACACGAAGCTGGTGTACGTGGAAACGCCCACCAACCCGCTGATGAGTCTGACCGATATCAGCGCCATCAGCCGCATCTGCCGCAAGCGCGGGCCGCAGCTGGTGGTGGACAACACCTTCCTGTCGCCTTACTTCCAGCAGCCCATCGCGCTGGGCGCCGATATGGTGGTGCACTCCACCACCAAGTTCCTGAACGGACACAGCGACGGCCTGGGCGGGGTGGTGGTTTGTACGCGCAAGGAGCAGGCCGAGCAGTTGGCCTTTATTCAGAAGTCGGCGGGAGCAGTCATGTCGCCGTTCGAGTGCTGGCTGGTGCTGCGAGGCGTGAAAACCCTGGCGGTGCGCATGGAGCAGCACGACCGCAACGGGCGCGTGATAGCGGAATTTCTTGCCGGGCACAAAAAGGTGAAAGCGGTCTTCTATCCTGGTCTCCCCGACCATCCGCAACACGAACTGGCCAAGCGGCAAATGTCGGGCTTCGGCTCCATGATCACCTTTGAAACCGGCTCCCTGGGCAACGCCAAAAAAATGCTGCGCAAGGTGCGGGTGTGTTCGCTGGGCGAATCGCTGGGCGGAGTGGAAACCCTCATCTCCCATCCCGCCACCATGACCCATGCCGCCCTGGGCGAGAAGGGAAGAAAGGCCATTGGGATCACCGACGGCATGGTGCGCATCTCGGTGGGTATTGAAGACGTGGACGACATCATGGCCGACCTGGAGCAGGCGCTGGCCGCGATTTAAGGCTGCGTCACAATGAACGGCGCGTCACGCACCCTCGAGCCTATTCTCTGCGCCCACCTGCTGCGCACAGTGGATGCAAAGCTCATCGAACTGCTGAGCTCGCTCACCCCCGGCGAGTGGGAGCTGCAGACGGTCGCCCCCGCCTGGATGGTGCGCGACGTGGCTGCTCATTTGCTCGACACGCCCCTGCGCAAGCTGTCCCTGGTTCGTGACTGCTGCCAGGTAGAGAAGCCTGAAATCCGCTCACCCCAGGATTTGATCGCGCTGGTGAACCGACTCAACCAGGAGGGTGTGGCTGTGTATCGGCGCCTGAGCGTTCCCGTCATGATTGACTTGATGAGACTGGTTTGCGAACAGAGCGCCCGCTTTCACGAATCGCTCGATCCATTTGCCCCGGCGGCGTTCGCTGTGAGCTGGGCGGGCGAGGAAAGGTCACTCAACTGGTTCGATACGGCCCGCGAACTGACCGAGCGCTGGCATCACCAGCAGCAGATTCGCCTGGCCACGAACCGGCCGGGCATTATGACCCCGGAGCTCTATCACCCGGTGCTTGATTGTTTCGTGCGCGGCCTGCCGCATCTCTATCGGGATATTGCGGCGCCTCCCGGAACCACGGTCGTGTTGGAGATTTCCGGGGAATGCGGCGGGCCCTGGTTTCTGTCCCGGGAACCGGCGGGGTGGAATTTGGTGAAGAACCCGGCCGGCGAGGTGGCCGCGGGCGTGACCATTCCACAGGAACTGGCTTGGCGGGTATTTACCAAGGGCATTGACCGCAACTCGGCGCGCCAGCACATCCGGCTGCAAGGAGATCGCGCCTTGGGGGAACCGGTTCTCCATCTGACTGCAATTGTCGGGTAGTTTCCGACAGAAGAGGATTCAGGACTGCCACTCTCGTTTTATGGAGCCGG
>DASVBI010000072.1:0-11006 GCA_036375915.1 Terriglobales bacterium
GATTGTCGATTGAAAAAACCAAGGCCGCACGCTTTTAATCGTCAATCGTAATTCGTCAATCGACAATTAAGGTTTTCATTCTTCATTCTTCAATCACTAATTAGCTAAGCTCTTGACAGATACGCCCCTTCCGACGTATCCACCCGGATCTTCTCGCCTTCATTGATGAACGGCGGCACCTGCACGATCAGCCCGGTTTCCGTCTTGGCCGGCTTGGTCACGCTGCTGGCGGTGGCGCTCTTCAGGCCCGGTTCGGTTTCCACCACCGTCAGGTCCACAGTCTGCGGCAGTTCCACGCCCACCGCTTTGCCGTCGAAGAATTCCACGTCAATCTGCAGGTTGGGGATCAGGTAATCCACCGCGTCGCCTAAAATGTCCTTGCCCAGGTAGGTCTGCTCGTAGTTCTCGGTGTTCATGAAGTAGTAGCTGTCGCCGTCGTTGTACAGGTACTCCATCTTCACCTCGTCCACGGTTACCTTGTCAATGGCGTCGGCAGAGCGGAAGCGGTGCTCGAACATGGCGCCAGTGCGCAGGTTGCGCAGCTTAGCCTGGATGAACGCGCGCAGGTTGCCGGGAGTGCGGTGCTCGACGCTGAACACCGTGTGCAGGTCGTTGTTGTGCTTGATGACCATGCCTGGGCGCAGCTGGGTTGCAGGAATAGACATGCGGGAAAACTTCTCCTTGCCTGAAATAGTGTGAAAGGCCGGCGAATGCCGCGGCCAGGAATGCCGCCGCAGAGAGCAGCCAAACACTTTAGTTTACACAATGGATGGGAAAATTGTGAACCGCTGGTCCTTGTGGCGCGGGCGCCCCGCCCGCGAAATCGGGTCTGAAAACAGTGGCGCGGGCGCCCCGCCCGCGAGTTTCCGTCCCCACCTGCAGCTCACAAATCTTTCCCATGCCGGACAACACACCACCGCGCGGGCTTTTCTAATCAACAAGCGGCAGAGATGTATTTGCGGGATCGGCCGGAAGACAACTTGAATCTTGCCTGCTTGATGCTGCACGACTACCATTTTTGTAAAGGACGAAGACCAGGAGAGAACCATATGGCCGAATACGAACGCATTGGAGAGTATCAGAGCTCGCAGCGCCGCGGCGGCAGCGCCGGCTTGGCGATCACCTTCCTGATCATCGGATTAGGAGCCGGCGCCTTAGTCGCCCTTATGCTTGCTCCCCAGGAGGGCAAAAAGACTCGCCGCCTGCTGCGCCGCAAATATGAAGACGCCGTGGATGCCTTCTCCGAGTGGAAGGAAACCGCGGAAGACATGATTGATAAGGGCGGCGATTGGGCGGCTTCCGCTAAGGAGACGGCCAAGGAGAAGGTCGCTCCCTTCCGCAAGGCGATGCGGAGATAAAGGCAGGTTTCAAGGTTTCAAAAGGTTTCACAGGTTTCAAGGTGTCAAAGTGTTTCGAGTTTCAAGTTTCAAAAGCCGAGTTGTATCCCTCGAAATTCGAACTCCGAAAGAACCTTGGTTCTCGCGAAACTTTGAAACCTGCGAAACCTTGAAACTCTGAAACCTTGAAACTCTGAAACCTGCTTCTTGAAACTGGAAACTCGAAACCTGCTTTTCAGTACAAGCGGAAGTTCACTTCCACATTGATTTGCACCGCCACCGGTTGCCCGTCCTTGCGCGCCGGTTCGAATTTCCAGGTGCGCACCGCTTCGATCGCTTTCTCGTCCAGGCCCATGCCCACGGAGCGCTGAATCCGGATATCGTGCGGGCGTCCGTCCGGCCCCACGATCACCCACAGCACCACCGTGCCCTGGTACTTGGCTTTACGCGCTTCCTCGGAGTACTCCGGATCGGGCGCATAGAGAGCGCGCGGCGCGCTTACCCCTCCACCCACGCGGTAAACCCCGCCTCCAATGCCGCCGCCGTAGCCCGGGCCAACGCCCGGTCCTCGTCCGCTGCCTACTCCGCCGCCGCTGCCGCTGCCAATTCCGCCGCCCGACCCGGTGCCGCTGGAAGGCGGCCCCAGCACATTGGAGAGCGGATCGCCCAGCGAGCCCGTGGTTGGCAGCGAGATCTTGGGCGGCACCACCACCGTAGGTTCCACCGCCAGCTTCGGATTCTCGTTGCGCACAATCACTGCCGGAGGCGTGATCTGCTGGTCTGAAAGCTTGGGCAGCGCGCCTTTGGAGGCCTGCAGCTTGTCGCGATCGCCTCCGCCTCCGCCACCGCCCGCCTTGGTGGACGAAGCCGGCAGTACGTAGGGGCTGATGTCGGTTACGATGCCCACCACCTGCTGCTGGATCTGCTTGCGGTGCGTGACCACGAATGTGCTCGACCACACCACCAGCACGGCCAGCAGAGTGTGCGCGACAAAGGAGAAAACAAAGGTGATGGGCTTGGTGCCGTAGAGTCCATAGCCCTCGCCAAACAGCGTGGGCAGAATGGTCGTATCCGGCGCCGGCGGCACCTCGGCCTGCGCTGCAGGCGGGGCCTGCATCGTGGCCGGCGTTTCTGGCGCAGCGGGATTAGGCATCGCTGCTTCCTACCCTGCTTAAGTATAGGCCAGAAATCAAGATCCAGGCTGTGCCCCCGGTCACAAATAGCAGGCGAAAGTCCTTCGCCGTTAGAGCCGCGGGAAGGCCCCCCGGCCCCTTAACGAAACATGCTGCCGAGGAATCCCCGCAGCCGGGCGAAGAACCCGCGTGGCTTGTCGCTGGCCGTCATCTTGCTTCGTGGCGCCTTGTAGTGCGTAATTCGTGCCGGACCAGCCAGCCTGAAGCGCAGCAACTCCGGCGGCGGACCGTTAATGAAATGCAGTTGCGCTACCTGCGCCGCATCAGGCGCCCGGGGCTGGGTAGCGCGAAAGATGAACGGGGCTTCCACCTGCACCGGCGGGCCGCTGGGCTCCGGGGGCGCGGGATCGTTGGCGGCGTTTATGCGTCCTGGGGACGCTCCCGAGTTCGGCGGCGCCAGCGCGGCGGAGGGAGCTGCGGCCGCCGGTTGCGTTTCCGTACGCATTACCGGGATGGTGCGCAGCGGGCAGCCGCAGTTCAGACCGGCAGCCGAGCTGGCGTTCTGCAGGCGCCCGCTGTGGAACAGCACTTGATCGCTGGCGTTCACCTGGTAGGTGTCATTGCCCATGATTTCTGAGACCACGGCCGCGGCGCTGTTTCCTGGCAGCGTGCGCACGCAGGTGTTGCCCTGGCGATCGGCGCTCACCGCCATATCGAACTCGCCCGGCCCGGGCAGCAAAATGCGGAAATCCGGCGTCAGGATCACGTCTGCGGCCGAGCCCAGGGAATAATGCGTCTCCATCGTTCCCGTGCTCAGTCCCAGCATCAAATCGCCGCCCGTCTTGGAAGGCGTTACAGAAAGGGTGGTGCCGGGGCAGACGTGTATTTCCCCGCCACGGGGCAGGCGCAGCACGGTCGGATTGCCCATGGCGCTGACCGATTGCGCGCCGTGCAGGGTTTCAAAATTTGCCACCGGCTCGTAAGTGGCAACCGGCTGATAAGCAGGCGCGGCGGCTGCCGCCGCACTCGCCGCCGGGGTCTGCTGTTCCGCCACCGTTTGTCCCCGCGGACCCATGGCCTGCGCCGTTCCCGGCAGCAGCCACAACGCCACTTTGTTGCCGGTGCTGATTACGGAGAACTCGCGCGCTGCTCGCATCTGCACCACGATGCGGGCGACGGGCGGCGACTGCTTCCACTGGCTGGCCCGAACTTCCACGATGGCCTGGTCTTTCACCTCGATCCGCCGCAGGCCCCCGGGCAGGAACGCGCCCGGCAAGTCAATAACTATGCGAATGGGGTTATCCAGGCGGCTCAGCCGGGGTTTGACCGCACGGTCGGTCGTGATCTGCACGCTCAGTCCCTTACTGCTGGGCACAACCGCAATGTGCTCCACCACGGCAAGACCAGGCTGAGCTTGGGCGCCGGTAACGGTCAGAACTGCCAGCAGCGCCGCCAGCGCGAACTGCGACACTTGTGACCTCATTTCGAGGAGGACCTGCCTGAACGATACCACCGGTAAGCTTGCCAGAGAAGTGGCTGGGCGAATGGGCCAACTGCCCTAAAGGTCAACTCTCGGCTAGGAATTCGTACTCGTTGATTACTGCCGCCACGCTCAACTGGCCGTTGTTACTGCCCTCCTCGGCGCGGACCACCGTGCCTTTGCAGCGCACACGGATGCTTTCCGTAAGCGTGATTTCAGGGGGCAGGGTGAGCGTGAATTCTATTTCCGTGCCTTGTCCGATCTGGCTGTCGAGATAGAAGCAGATGCCGCGGGCGCTTACATCACGGGTGAAAGCGGTCTTCTCCCCCGTGGGGCCGTTCTGGTACTTCACCGAGATGGGCAGCCGCAGCGAAAAACGGCGAGTAGCGCGCTTGTCCTGCTGGCGCTCGGCCATGGAGCCTCCCAGAAAGTGGTGCTAGCATGGGCCTGAGTCGGCTGAACTGTCAAGCACGTCATTGCCTGACTGGCAGTGCACCATGGTCTAGCTGGGTCCGTCTTTGGCAACGGTCTTTCCACGGATTGTGCCCTTCGCGCTGGGGGCTAAAGCGCTAGGAAGTTGCGAATCAACTGCTTACCCTCGGTGGTCAGCACGCTTTCGGGGTGAAACTGCACTCCTTCAACAGGATAGCGTCGATGCCGCAATCCCATGATAACTCTGGCGCCATCTCTTTCCCGCGTTCGGGCGCTGATTTCCAAATCTTCCGGCAGACTGTCCTCGGCGACTATCAGAGAATGGTAGCGGGTGGCGGTCATCGGCGACGCTAGCCCTCTAAATATCGTCTTTCCATCATGTTCCACCTGGCTCGTCTTGCCGTGCATAAGCTTGCCCGCGCGCACCACCTGGCCCCCAAAAGCCGCCCCAATCGCCTGGTGTCCCAAACATACGCCGAGCACCGGCAGTTTGCCGGCGAAATGGCGAATCAGCTCAATGCTGATGCCCGCCTCCTGCGGCGTACACGGGCCGGGAGAGAGCAGGATGCGCTCCGGGTGCAGCGCCTCCACCTCTTCCACCCTAACCTGGTCGTTGCGGCGCACTTCCACCTCTGCTCCCAGTTCGCCCAGGTATTGCACCAGGTTGTAGGTGAAGGAATCGTAGTTGTCGAGGACGAAAATCATTAAAAACCAGCACTTAGCCGCTAGCTATTAGCACTTCAGCCCCGGAACGGGACGGGAAGACCGAATCGTCGCTCTCAGCCGAATGCTAGATGCCAATTGCTAACAGCTCCTACTGCGCCATGCCTCCCGCCGGCGGGGCTGGCGCAGCCTCCGCTCCGGTGTTGACCAGATCCTTTAACTCCTTGCTGGGCTTGAAGAAAGGTATCTTTTTGGCGGGGACTTCCACGCGGTCGCCGGTTTTGGGGTTGCGTCCCACACGGGGCTTGCGCTGGCGGGTGCGGAAGCTGCCAAAACCACGAATTTCGATCTTGTCGCCCACGCGCAGCGAGCGCACGATGCTGTCAAAAATGGTCTCGACGATTACCTCGCTATCCTTGCGCGTAAGCTCCGCCAGGCGCGACACTTCGTCGATCAAATCGGCTTTGGTCATGTGTTTTTCCGCTCCCTTTCACGCGGGTGCTCTACCGCCCTAAACCTGAGAACCTTTTGATGGCTCTATCAGCCTAAACCCAAATTTTCCCGCGCGCCAGTTTCCAAGATTCTGCCTCGCAGGGTGGGCAGCCTGTCAACTCAATAATTTACAGCCAATCGGGAATTTATAGCTAATCAGGGCAACTGCACATCCAGAGCGTATATCTCCTGGGTGCTCTGGTCACGCATGAGCAGGGGAGCGTCATCCGGCCCCAATCCCAGCCAGGAAGCCCACGGGTCGGAGCCCCGGGGAACATCTTTCACACTCTCCAGCAGTTGCAGTGGGCCTCCCCGCACGCTGACGCGGACAATATCGTCTCCCCGGCTGTAATCTTCCAGGTAAACATAGCGGCTATCGTGGGACCAGTTGTTGTAGGCGAAGGTGGCCTGCGCCAGGGGTGACCACTGGCGAGTGGCGAACTCGTAGAGCATCAACTTCTTGGAATCGGCGGTCAATGCGGCCACATAGCGCCCATCGGGAGAAACCCGGGGGCTGAACAGGCCTTCGGAGCCGGGCAGGGCAGAGATCTTGCCTGTCTGCAAGTCCAGCAACTCAATGCCTGATTCGGAAGCGTTGGCGTATTGCAGCCAGGGCATGTGGCCGAAAACCAGCGACTTGCCGTCGGGCATCCAGGTAAGGTCGCTCTCGTTGACCCGCTCTTTGGTCAAGGGCTGGGGCGTGCCTCCCTGGGAGGAGATAAGGTACAGCTTCCAGGGCTGGCCCGGTTGCGAAGCCATGAATGCGATCTGGGTGCCATCCGGCGACCAGTGGGGCAGATGGGCCTGCAGGGGAGGGTAAGTGAGTTGGGTGCGCTCGCTCCCGTCCAGTTTGCTGCGCCACAGGGTGTGGTCGGGATAATTAACGAAGGTAAGCCATTTGCCGTCGCGGGAGAAGTCCAGTTCGCCGGCAGAAATGCCGCTCAAATACGGCAAGAAGTGACGGGCGTTCTGATCGTAGCGCTGCAACTCGAAGCGCAATTGTTGTCCCACTACAAACAGCTTTTTGCCGTCGTTGCCGGGAATGGGAAAAAGAAAAGCCAGCGGCCCGGCGGTGAGCTGCTGGGGAGCATGGTTCCGCGCGCCCAGCAGCGAGCCTGTATCCGCCAGGGCCCAGATGTTGTGGCTGTTGCCGCGCGAGCTTTCAAAGAAATAATACTTGCCGTCGCGCGTCCAGTTTCCGCAGCATTCCTGCGAAGGCTGATTCCACTGCTCGGGCAGCACGCGGTGCAGTCCTTTGCCGGCAGGCGTGACCTGCCAGAGTTCGGAGGTGTTGTTCTCCGGGTCCTGCAGCGTGAAACGGATCCAGGCGCCGTCGGGTGAGAAACGCAGGTCCATGGCGGCGCCGGGCAGAGTCAGCAGTTTATGGGACTGGCTGCCATCCGGGCGCACCTGGTAAAGATCGGAGCCATTGCCGAAAATGATGTACTGGCCGTCGGGCGTCCAGGTTGCGGAGTGGGCGCGCACGTTGCCGACAGCGCGCGGCGAACCTGCAGGAATCGGCAACTGGTACAAAGGCGTCTCGGTTTGCGTGCCGCCCGCCTCGCTGGTGATGAGCAGCGCCGAGTGGTCGGGCGAAATGTCAAAAATGTCGGCGCTGGCAAAGGGTGTCGTCAGGGGAGCGGTTTCCCCTCCCGCCGTGGAAACCTGCTGCAGCAGAAATTGGCCGCCCTTCTCTTCGGAAAAGTAAATGCGCGCGCCATCGGTAACCAGCGAAGACTTGGGCAAGGCATCGCTGGTCAACTGCTCCGAGGCCACTACTCTGGCCGGGGTGGATGGCGTTCGCAGCCAGAGGACGAAGGCCAGAAAGGTGGCTGCCACGGCGATTGCGGCAAGAGTGGAAGTCCGCCCGGGAAGATGGCGATTACGGGAGGGCTTCAGCGAGCGGGACCAGGCTCGCAACGGCCCCGTTTCCAGGTCCCGTTTGAGCCGTTTCAGGTCGCTGCGCACTTCCGCCGCTGACTGGTAGCGCAAATCGCGATCTTTCTCCAGCGCCTTGTTGATGATCCGCTCCAGGTCGGGGGGCAATTCTGGATTCAGTTGTCCCGGCATTTGCGGGGTGCGGTGCAGGATGGCGTCGAAAGTTGCTATCGGGTTCTTACCGCTGAAGGGCAAGTTGCCTGTGCCCATCAGGTACAGCACCACCCCCAGGGAGAACACGTCGCTGCGCGCATCCAATTCCTTTCCCAGGGCCTGCTCGGGCGACATGTAGCTCACCGTGCCCAGGGTCAAACCCCGGCTGGTGGCTTCCTGCTGCGAGACCGGCAGAGCCACAGTGGGTGCGTTGACGGTTTGCGCTAGCTGGCGTTCCAGCGTCGGTTTGGCCAAGCCGAAGTCGAGCAGTTTGATATGGCCGCGCTGGACAAGGAAGATGTTTCCCGGCTTGACGTCACGATGCAGAATGCACTTGATGTGCGCGGCATCGAGCGCTTCCGCGATCTGAATACCCCAGTCCACCACCTGCTCCAGGGGCAGAGGGGCTCCGTGCATAATCTCGCCCAGGGTCTTGCCTTCCAGCAGTTCCATGGCGATAAAGGTCTGGCCGGCAGCCTCCCCGATTTCGTAAATGGTGCAGATGTTGGGATGGTTGAGGGCGGAGGCGGCGCGCGCTTCCCAGCGGAAACGATCCAGCGCCTGCGCGTCATTGGAAAGCTCGTCGGGGAGAAATTTCAGCGCCACATGGCGCCCAAGGCCGAGGTCCTCGGCCTCATACACTACTCCCATTCCGCCGCCGCCCAGCTTGCGCAGGAGGCGGTAGTGGGAAATGGTCTGGCCGACAGTAACGGCTGGGGAGGACATTGCCCAGGGAACACGCTGGGGGGACAGCGTTTTTCCAGTACTCGTATAGAACGAGTGAGTTTACTGCCAGACGTAATAAAAGCCAACCTGCGTCTGCAGGAGCTTGACCCGATCTGGCAAAAAATTGGATAAATCGCCGAACAGCAGGTCCAGCAGCGTCCGGCGCTCCTTCTCTGGCCTCACCAGTTCCGGCTCGCCTTTGATGCCCACGGAACGCGCCGTATCCTTCACCGCGGAGCGGAAATCGCCAATCTGGTCAATCAGGCGCAGCGGCAGCGCCTGGTCGCCGGTCCACACCCGGCCGTCGGCGATGGCCTGTACGTCCTGCACTTTCAGGTGGCGGCCATCGGCTACCGCCTGGATGAACTGGGTATGCATGTTGTCTAACAAACCCTGGAAATAGGCCTTCTCTTCCGGGGTCATGGGGCGGGAAGGCGAGCCGGCATCTTTCAGTTTGCCCGCCTTCATGGTGATGTCCTGGAGCTTAGCCCAGTCCATCAGCTTGCCGTAGTTGACCCACTCGGCGATGACGCCGATGCTGCCCACAATGCTGCCCTTGTCGGCAAAGATTTTGTTGCAGGCTGACGCCACGAAGTAACCGCCGCTGGCGCCCACCGTTTCCACCGAGGCGATCACCTTTTTGTGCTTTTCCTGCTCGATGCGGCGCACTTCCTGGTAGATCTCCTCGGTGGCGGCCACGCCGCCGCCGGGCGTGTTGATGTGCAGAATGATGGCCTTGATGGAATCGTCATCGCCGAAGCGCTTGAGTTGGCGAACCACCACTTCCGGGGTGACAATCAGCCCTTCCAGGTCCACTACTCCGATCCTGTTGTCTCCGCCGAAGACGGAGGCGGATTCGCCGGATGGGCGCAGGGTGATGTAAAGCAGGGCGAATACAGCCAGCAAGAAGAGAAAGAACGCTCCGCCGCCGATCATTACCCAGAGCAGGGCTCGCGCCCGTCGTTGAGGCTGGCCTTCATCTGCCATAGGAAGGCGTAGTTTAACACCAGTTCTCAGTTGTCAGTTGTCAGTTCTCAGCAGCACTGCTGACTGCTCCTACACAATTACGCGCAGCGCCTTGTGGGCCACACTCACTTCCACCGGCGTTTGTCCTACCGGTTCGCCATCGGCGTGCACGCCGAGCGGGGTTGCGCTTTCAATGCGCACGCTTCCGGCGCGAAAGTATTCCACCTGCGGCAGGCCGACGTGGGTTCCGCGATAGACCTTGGGAAAAAGGCGCAACAGGCGCAGCTTGCCCACCCGGCGCACAAAGCAGACCTCGAGCTGGCCGTCGTCAAGCTCAGCCTGAGGCGCGATGCGCATGCCGTGGCCGTACCAGGGCGTGTTAGCAGCCGCCACCAGGATGCCGGGTTCGGAGATGGTGCGGACATCACTGCCGTTCTGAGAGCTGGCAGTAACGGTGATCCGCCGAGCCCGAAAACCGATGAGCGCCGGGATGGCGGCCAGAAAATAGCCGCCATGGCCGCGCAGCCAGCCGGGCATGGAACCGGCTTGCCGCGCCGCCAGGGCGTCCACGCCTGCGCCCGCAGCACAGCAAAAGTAAGTTGGGTTGTTTGTGGCGCGGGCGTCCTCGCCCGCGAAACGCAGCACTCCAACGTCTATTTGCCGGACATTGTCGCCGCCGCGTACAAATCTTGCCCAAGCGCGCAGTGCTTGTGCTCGGGTGCGCAGTCCGAGAGCGCGGGCAAAGTCGTTGGCGCTGCCCGCAGGCACAACCAGCAGCGGAATTTGGATTCGCACCAGATCCGCGAGTTGCCGCTGGACGGTGCCGTCGCCGCCCAGCACCAGCACGGCCTCGGCTTGCTGGAGGCTTGTCCCCGACAGATCTTCCGCCTTGATGATTTCGGCGCCCGCGGCGCGGAAGGGGGCAAGGTCGCTTTCGGTTGCATGGGGACCGAGGATGGCGAGGGCGCGCATTGTCCGCGCAGATTAACCGCCACTGCAACCGAAACGCAAGGTGCTTCGCCTCGCCCTCGCCGCTGGCGCGGCTGAAACAGCTTTTCGTGAATGTCATCCTGAGCGACGGCGGACGATTCGCTTGCGAATTGCCCGCCGGAGTCGAAGGACCTTGCGTTTACTTTGGCGTGAGCAGTTGGATGGGCTTCCCCCACGCCGCGCTCAGGTCCCTCCACTCCGGATTGGTCATCTGCACCAGCCAGTTCTTCTTGGCGCGCCGCCAACCCTTCAGCTGCTTTTCCCGGGCAATAGCGGTCTGAACGTTGCTGTATCTCTCGAACCAAACCAGTCGGTGCGCTTGATACCGTGAAGAGAAGCCCTCAAATTCATTGTTCTTGTGCTGGAATACTCTGCGCTCTAGGCTGTTAGTTACTCCTGTGTAGAGTACGCGCCGCGAGCTGCTTATCATCATGTAGACGTAATAGTGATGCTCCCGCATATACAGCACAAGGTGCTTCGACTCGCCTCGCCGCTGCGCGGCTCCGACTCGCTCAGCATGACAGATAAAGAATATCTGCTCTCATGAAAAGGTCTGCTTTCTCAGGGTAACCGCTGGAATTGGGAGCAAACCATTTTGGCGAATGTTTTTCGAAGCCAGCAATTCATTTTGGGAATGTGATCCTGAGCGAGCGCAAGTTGATCCCGCTTTGCGGGAGAAACGAGCGCGAGTCGAAG
>DASVBI010000430.1:0-2424 GCA_036375915.1 Terriglobales bacterium
CATGTGCGTGTTGTATCACATCAGGAGTCGGGGGTCGGGGGTCAGGAGTCAGGGGCGGTAGTTGGTGGTGACAGCTGACAGCTAAATTTCAATCAACACATCCTCGCCTTCCACCTTGATGGGATACACCGCGACGCGGAAGGCCGGGCTATGTCCCGCCTGCCCGGTCTGCGGGTTCCATTCCCAGCCGTGCCAGGGGCAAACCACCTTGTTGTCCATGATGACGCCCTGGCCCAAGGGACCGCCGCGGTGCAGGCAGACGTTGTCCATGGCGGAGATGGTGCCGTTGACGTTGGCGATACACACCACTTTTTCGCCCACGGTGAATTCCTTGGCTTCGCCTGGCTCGGGCAGGTCGGATTTGGCGGCGATGCGGGTGAAGGGCATAAGCGCGGCTTTTGGCTCTTAGCTTTTGGCTTTTGGCCTTTGGCTCTGGGCTCTTGGCGTGCTGGGTGAGCGCCTCGCGACTAAGTAGCTACAAGCCAAGAGCCAATAGCTAAGAGCCAACAGCTATTTCGGCTGCAGGGTCTGAGCAATCATCACCTGGCGCTTGAAGGCCTCCACCATGCTCTCATCCAGGCGCACTTCGGTGGGACGCTTGGCCAGGCTCATGCCGTCAATCTTGTCCTGCAGCTTGAGCAGGGCGTAGAAAAGGTTCTCCGGACGCGGCGGGCAGCCGATGACATACACGTCGGTGGGCACAATGCGGTCCACGCCTTGCAGCACGGCGTAGGTGTTGAAGGGCCCGCCCACGGAGGAGCAGGCGCCCATGGAGATGACCCACTTGGGGTCGGGCATCTGGTCGTAAATGCGCTTGACCACCGGCGCCATCTTGAGGGTGACGGTGCCGGCCACGATCATCAGGTCGCTCTGCCGCGGGCTGGGACGAAACACCTCCGAGCCGAAGCGGGCGATATCGAAGCGCGCGGTGGAGGAGGCGATCATCTCGATAGCGCAGCAGGCCAGGCCGAAGGTCATGGGCCACAGCGCCGACTTGCGCGCCCAGTTGAAAACGTAATCTACGCTGGTGATGAGGAAGTTCTTTTCAAACTTGTTCTGCAGCCAGGCCATGGGTCCTCGGGGTTGCTAGGAAGCCGTCGTCCTTGGGAAGCGGTGACGGGCTCTCTGCGCGCGCTTGCCCACCGAACTTCTCAGTGTATTCCGGTCACGACCTCGCGGCAAGGTTCGTATAATCCCCTCACCCCCGCCTCAGCGTTTCGCGCAGAGCTTGCAGCAGGGCCTTGGGCCCTTCGTCGGCGAGGACGTTGGCGTCGGGATTAATCTTCAGATCTGGAAGCTTAGTATCGGAAATAGTAATCAGGCGGCAATCGGAGCAATGCTGGCGCACCAACTCGGATAACTCCTCCACGGTGTCATTAGAGAGCGTGTAAGTAAACACGGCCACGTCATAGTCGCCTTGGCGGATGGCGGCAACGGCATCCTCCTTGCTCTCCGGGATGGCCACGAAAAAACCGTGGGCGCGGAGCACCTCCGCCCGGTAAAGCGCCAGTTCGCGGATTTTTCCAAACAACAGGATGCGGTTGCGGGGAGCGCTTCTGACCCGGCCCCGGCGCGCCCGGCCGTCAACTTTGCCCGTCCTGCGGCGCGAATGGTTGCCGGCGGCATGGAGTGGGAGGATTAGTGGAAGGTTGCAGACGGGTGCGGTGCTGGGTACGGCGGGGGAGAGGCTGCCCATACCGGCTACACTGTGCCTCCGAGCGAAGAATTGGCGTGCGAAAGCCAGAGTAGTATACCCAAGCCCGCAAGCGCCCTGTTTCCTGTGTGGTGAAATTCGCCGCCTGCAGGGCGAAAACATGCCTTCAAGCCTGCAAAGGGGGAGGCTATGTTTGTCGAGTGCTCGGCGAAGTCGTGAGAGAATAAGTAAACTTTCTCCACGATGGCGGTAAAGACGCTTACCTCGCAATCGGCCGCACCGGCGCCGGCCATCGCCCGCGTTCCCGGCTCGGCCTGGCGCGACTCCTTGTTCTGGATGGTTGCCATCGGCTTCCTGCTGCGGCTGGGCGCCATCCTCGTGCTGCACACCTACCGTTACCGCAGTACAGAAGGTCATTTTGATTTTGGCTACGAGATGGGACGCATTGCCGCCGCCATCGCTTCCGGGCATGGCTTCAGCAATCCCTTTCAGACGCCCACCGGGCCCACCGCCTGGGAGCCGCCGCTTTATCCCTACCTGACCGCCGGCATCTTCCGGCTGTTTGGGGTTTACAGTTACGCTTCGGCGTTCGTGCTGCTCACCATCAACAGCTTTTTTTCTGCGCTCACCGCCATTCCCGTTTATCTGATTGGCAAACGCACCTTCGGCTACACCGTGGGGCTGTGGTCGGCCTGGATGTGGGCGGTGCTTCCCTTCACCATGTACTGGTCCACCAAGTGGGTGTGGGAGACCAGTCTGTCAGCGCTGTT
>DASVBI010000638.1:0-4524 GCA_036375915.1 Terriglobales bacterium
CGAGTACCTGTACTTGCACATTGCGCCGGCCCATGCGCACGAATGGCGGCGACACCTGGGCGAAATCGCGCTGGTTGATAGCCCCCAGTTCGGCTCGCGCTTGTTCAGGCGATGCATCGGGCTTCAAACGCCCAATGACAAAAGTATCTGCGAGTGTTTTGGCATACCAATCCACTCGCGGTGGAAGCTGGAATGGAATGAACACCTCGGGTTTCAAATCCTGGTCGGGAAAACGAAATCCCGGTGCCATCACGCCCACTACCACATGTCTCTGGTTGTCGAGCGTGACTGTTTTGCCGAGAACGTTCGGATCACGTGCGAAACGGGTCTGCCAAAGCTCATTGCTCAGGATTGCCACGGCCGGACCGTTGGGGAGCATCTCCTGCGGGCGGAACACTCGTCCGCGCACTGGCTGGACACCCAGCATCTGAAAGAAATTGGCAGTCACACCCACACCTTCTATTCGCTCTGGCCTGCCCGGTTCGGTGAGATTGAATTCTCCACCACCATCGTAGGCAGCCAGGGCGGCAAACCTGTATGCCTGGCCACTCCAGTTGATGTAGTCGGGACTGGGGACGCTCTCGTTGTCATGCTCCTTGTGCCAGATTTCCGTAACCCACACCAACCGGCGAGGATCGCGGTAGGGCAGCGGGCGCAGCAGCGCCGCGTTGACCGCGGAAAAAATAGCCGTGTTGGCTCCGATGCCCAGCGCCAGGGTGATCACCGCCACCGCGGTGAAGCCGGGCGCCTTGCGCAGCGTGCGGACGGCGAAGCGCAGGTCCTGCAGCAGCGTTTCCAGCCAGGGCAGGCCGCGACGGTCGCGGTAGAGTTCCTTGGTTTGCTCCATGCCGCCCAGCTTGAGCAGCGCTTGCCGCCGGGCCTCTCGGGGCGACATGCCGGCGCGGATGTTGTCATCAATGTGGAGCTGCACATGGCTCTCCAGCTCCTCGGCCAGTTCATGCTCCCGCCGCCGGCGGCCGAACAATCCGCTAAACCGCACCATCCATGCTCGCAGCTCTCTCATAATTCTGTTTTCAGTACAATGTTTGCGGAACGCTCTCCTCGCGAGTTCTCTCTGAGCTTCAAGTTTCGAGTTTCCAGTTCCGAGGCAGCAGCTCACCGGCCGAATGCTGAGTGCTGACTGCTGAGCACTCACCCCTTAATCCTGGCTCCCTCCCTTCCTCACGCTGGTTCCTTACCGGGAGCGAAAAACCGCGCCACAATCTCCGTCGCCTGCTCCCATTCCCGCGCCTCTTTCGCGAGCTGCTTCTGGCCGGCGCGCGTCAGCCGGTAATACTTGGCTTTGCGGTTGTTCTCGGAAACTCCCCACTCTGAGCAGATATAGCCTTCCTGCTCCAGTTTGAGCAGCGCGGGGTAAAGGGTGCCATAGTTGACCGCCAGCAGATGCCCGCTAGTCTGCTCGATGCGGCGCGCGAGCCCGTATCCGTGCTGCGGTCCCATGGTTTCCAGCGTTTTCAGCACCATCAGCGCCAGCGTTCCCTGCCAGACATCGGTTTTCTCTGCCAACCTCCCTCCTATGGGTAAACAATAGATAACTCCGCATAGCATGGCACAGTTCCTATGGCTTGGCAATAGGACTGAAAGAAATTTTGAGGCTGGAGCCGCCTCTAAACTTGAAGCAACCGGTCCCTTTATTCAATTGTGACCTTTGGGAGTATGCTTTTATGCTTTCACGAACCATTACGAGGAGCCTTCATGCCGCTCTCCCGCCGTGGATTTCTTCGTTCCGCAACCATCGCCGCCGCCGCGTCCGCCATCCTGGAACTGCCGGCCCTGGCCGTTCCCCTGCAGGTGGAAGCCGCGCACCGCGGGGACATCCCGCCCAATGCCATCAAACTCAGCAACAACGAGAACGCTTACGGGCCTTCTCCCAGGAGCCTGGCGGCGATGCAGACGGCAGTGGCGGAAGGCAATCGCTACCCCGACCGCTACAACCATCAACTGGTGGAAAGTATTGCCAACTACCACAAAGTCGCGCCCGAGCGCGTGCTCCTGGGCTGCGGTTCCATGGACATTCTGCGCGCCGCTACTGGAGCGTTTTTGGGTCCGGGCAAGGCGCTGATCATTCCACAACCGACTTTCGAGGCGATTGCCGACTACTCCAGCCCCCTGGGCGCTGAGACCCAGCGCGTGCCGCTGGACCGCAACTACGCCCACGACCTGGATGCGATGCTGGCGGCCGCTCGCAAACAGCCCTCGCTGATTTATGTCTGCAATCCCAACAATCCCACCGCCACCATTACTCCGCGCAAAGACCTGGAGACGTTTCTGAGCAAGCTCCCCGCCAATGCCGTGGTGCTCATGGATGAGGCCTACCATCATTTTGCCCTCGGCACCCCCGGTTACGAATCGTTTCTCGACCGCCCTGTAAATGACGAGCGGCTGATCGTGAGCCGCACTTTCTCCAAGGTCTATGGGCTGGCGGGAATGCGCATCGGCTACGCCGTCGGCTCAGGCGAAACCCTCAAGCGGCTGAATGGGTTCCGCTCCATCGAGTGCCAGAACGTGGCTGGGGTGCGAGCTGCCCTGGCAGGGTTGGAGGACCAGGACTACGTGCGGATGGCCATCCGGCGCAACGCCGACGACCGGCAAGAATTTTTTAAGCAGGCGAAGGCGCGCGGGCTGAAGCCGATCGAATCGTGCGCCAATTTCGTAATGATGCCCGCTTCGCGGCAGGCGCCGCCGGTGATTGATTACTTCCAGCACCAGAACATTATCATTGGGCGCAAGTTCCCGCCCATGGACAACTACGTGCGTATCTCGCTGGGCAAACCCGAGGAGATGCGCCAGTTCTGGCGGGTGTGGGACCAGATGGCGCGCGCCATTCCGGCGGCAAGCTGATTTTCCCGACCAGGGTTCCGCGCGTGCTGAAAATGGCAAGTTCCCTGTCGCCCAGACAGGGCAAAGCGCGAACCAGGCGCAGCCAGCGCTAGAGCTCGGTAGGGATTAAAGGCGCGGAGACGCGCAGCAGATCAGGCACACGCCTGGCAGGGCTGGAGGGCGAGATAAGCGTTGGACCCGGCAGCGACTTCGGCCGCCGGGCCGATGGTGAAGACGGAAGACAAGTTGGTGAGTTCGAGCATCTCCGCAACCTGCGCCGAGGGACGCTCCAGTTTCAGTTCTGTGCCCAACCCATGCGTGCAGGTGTGCAAGAACACGAGCATTCCCAGCCCGCCCGCGTCAATGCGCTTGACGCACGAGAGGTCGAGAACAATGGACCGCTTGTCTATTTCGCACAGCACGGCGTCGCGCAGGGCCGAAAGGCTGTTGCCGGCCAGTATCTGGCCGTCGCAATGAAGCACCGCCGTGTCACCGCTCCGTTCTATTCTTATGTTCAACATTTTGAACTCCTCTAACCCTGTATACCATCCCATACGCAGATAAGTCGTTAAGAGTTCATTAAATTGTGCCGCTGCAGGCCCGTTCTGCAGTAATGGACGGCTCAGCCGGAGGGAGGTTAGCAGGAGCAAAAAATGTTTTGTTAGGGGCCTGAACCTGATTGCGCAGGCCGCGATTTTATGCAGTTTACCGCTGGCTGGCTTCGCCGGCAGCCACGCGCTGGTTGAATTTTTCAGACTGCTTACGTGGGATGCTGAGCGATTTCCAGCCGGCGTGCTGCAAGTGCTTGGCCAGAAAGACGATCTGACCAACGTGATAGGCGTAGTGGGCCACCTGCCGGTTGATGGCCTGCATCACCGAATGGGCTTCGCCGCGGATGGTCACTTTGCGGTCCGCATCGGCCGCACCCAGCGGCTCGAGCGCCTCGAACAGGCATTTCCAGCCTGCTTCCCACATCTTCATCAGCGCTTCGCGGGTGGCGGGCGGCTCCTCGAACTCGCTGTCGCGGTGGCGGTCCGGCTTTTCGCCGTCGCTGCTCAGGAAGTCGGTCCAGCGCGAGCGCATGTTGCCGGCCATGTGTTTCACGATCTGGGCGATGGAATTCATCTCCGGATCGAGCACCGCCAGCAGTTGCTCGTCGCTTACCTGCGCCATCGCCCCTTCTCCCAGCTTCTTGTAATAACGGAACAGAGAGAGCGAGTCCTCAAGATAATTGGTGGTGAACTTGAGCGCCATGGACACAATTCTATAGGAAGGCTGACCGCTCGAGCTGCTTCGTTAGGGCGTAACCGGCGAGCACTCGCAAGCGCCTCCGTTCCCCCTCACACCTGCTTGGTGACGACCATCACCGATACCGCGGACGTGGTTTATGTAGGCTGGAAATGGGCCGGCTCGCTCCAGCTCGGGGAGAATATTTATATGGCTTACGTAATCACCAGCAGCTGCATTAAAGATGAGCTTTGCGTGGACGTTTGTCCCACCGACTGCATTCATCCCAAGAAAGACGAACCTCAGTTCGAGGCCGCTACCCAGTTGTATGTGGATCCGCAGGGCTGCATTGACTGTGGGGCCTGCGTGCCGGTGTGCACCTCCGACTCCATCAAGCCGGTGGAGGATCTGACCGAGGAGCAGCAGGAATTCATCGCCACCAACGCGGCGTTCTTC
>DASVBI010000104.1:0-9291 GCA_036375915.1 Terriglobales bacterium
GAACCTTGATCCAGGCAATCGGACGCGGCTGCCGGCTGGGGTCGCGCTGCATATCCGGACCGAGCGCCAGCGCGTCATAGATTTTCTGGATCTCCGGCGACACCACCCGGCGCGGCGGCCGGTTCTGCTTCCGCGCCGCCTCGTCTTCCACGCGCACGGACGCCCTGGGCGCAGTCACAAAATGATGGCAGTTCATACAGACATTCGCCGCCGGAATGCCTGCGTGCCGGCTGCGTTCCGCGCCCGAATGGCAATAGAGACAAGCGACCTGCAGTTCACCGGCGTGCAGCCGGTGCGAAAAGGCAATGGGCTGCGCCGGCTCGTAGCCACGCTGATTGCCGGGCAGCGCGTACGCGCGGAATTTGGGGGCCGCAATCAGCAGGCTGAATCCCAGCGCAACCAGCAACACCACGCTTACGGCGGGACTGGCGAAGTAACGCAGCCCCCGGCAGGTCGCGATATTAGAACCCAGGCCCACGGTTTGTCCTATCCCTTGGCTCCGCTAGCGCGGGCAGTCCGCGCCGGCAGGAGGCGAATGCCATACCAGCGCACCAGTTGCGGTTTGCGCCACAGGTACGGAAAGGGCGCGACCAGAATGTGTACCAGACGGGTGAAGGGAAACAGCAGGATGATCAGCCAGGCGTCCACGATGTGCAGCTTGATTACAAATGGCATGGTCGCCAGGTAGCTGACGTCCGGGCTGAACTTGAAAAGTGACCACAGGTAGGGCGAGATGCTGGCCGGAAACCAGGCCGAGCCCCAGGCATGGAACACCGCGATGTAGATGCCGGCAATGACCTGCACCGCGAGTAAGGCTTCGATCAGCCAGTCGGCTGGGCTGGTCACGCGCCGGGCGCGGCTGAAATGCAGCCGCCGCTCCAAAATGCCGACGAGCCCCACCAGCGTCATCAAGGCGAAAGAAAGATCCAGGACCTCAGTCGCGTACAGCCGCCACACCGAGCGGTTCCAGGCCATGATCTGGCCGGCAAATAGAAAATCAATAAGGTGGCTGAGCAGGATCAGGATGATGCCGTAATGGAAGGCCACCATCGCCCAAAAGTGCTGCTGGTTCTCCAGAAATTGCGAAGACAGACTGGAGTAGGTAAACGGCGCTTTGCGGTAGCGCATGATGGTTCCCAGGAAAAACAGGAACAGCGCCACGTAGGGCAGCATGGCGAACAGCAGCAGGTTAATCGTGTTGACAGCCATGGGTTCCTCTCAAGAGAGCACCCGCAGAACCGGCGCGGGGTCCTGCAGCAGCGGAATTTCAGGGAAGTCACTGCGCACCTGCCGCCGGACCGCTACCAGCAGCCTTTCGAACGGGTTTCCTTTCCCCTGGAAGGCGGTCAGCATTTTTTCCAGCGCGGGCAGCACGCAGGCACCGGCAAAGTCGCTTGCCCGCTCCGGTTCCATGCTCGCCAGCAACCGCAGAACGTGCGCAAGGTGATCGGGCAATTCGCTGGATTCCTCTAGCCGGTAACGCCGCAGTTCCTGACGCATGCGCACCATCAGGGTGCCGCGCTCATAGTTTTCGCCGAAGAGGTGCCAGCCAATTTCCAGGCAGCACAGCGGGTTCAAATCAAAGGTGCGGGTGAACAGCTCCTGCAGCTCGACTGTTGACGAGCGCGCGATCGCGGCCCGGAACTCGGCGATCTCTGCATCCAGGCCTTCACACGCCTGCACGCGCTGCTTGTAGTCTTCCCGCGGATACGTGAGCAGCGCAGCCAGCGACTTGTAGGTTTCCGCCTGCATCACATCCCCCGGTGCGGCCCGCTGACAAACCCGAAACCGGCGCTGGCCTTGTGCTCCAGCGGGTCCTCCATCATCTGCAACGCTTCCTCGCGGTGCATGGGAGGAATCACGAAGCGGTCTTCAAAGGTGCACAGCGAGGTCAGCTGGTAGATCGCCTCCGCTTCTTCCAGCGAGCAATCAGCTTCGGCTAGCATGCGCCGCGCGGTTTCCATCTTCACATCGCCCACCGTCATCGCCCGCCGGTACCAGCGCACCGCCTTCTGTTTGCGCAGCGCATAGCGAACCTTGTTCTCCTGGCCGGCCCCCAGCAGCTTGGCCAAGTACGCCACCGGCACGCGCGACCGCTCAATGTCATGGAACAGATCGCCGCCATGTTCGTGCTCGATGACGCCGCCGTTCCGGCTGGCCATTACAGGCGAGAGCGGCGGCACGTAGAACAGCATGGGGAAGGTGCGGTACTCCAGATGCGGCGGCAGCGCCAGCTTCCATGTCTTGACGAATTTATAAATGGGCGACTTCTGCGCCGATTCGACAACCGACTCGTGTATGCCGCTGGCTCCCGCGGCGGCGATTACCTCCGGATCAAAAGGATCGAGAATGAGCGAGCGCTGGCCGTCAATGAGCTGCTCGTCCGGCAGCTTGGCGACTTCTTCAATGCGCCCGGCATCGTAGAGCAACACGCCCAGGTAGCGAATGCGACCAACGCAGGAGTGGAAACAGGCAGGAGCCTGCCCGCTCTCCAGGCGTGGGAAGCACAGAATGCACTTCTCCGATTTGCCCGTGAACCAGTTGAAGTAAACCTTCTTGTACGGGCAGGCGGCCACGCAGGCGCGCCAACCCCGGCAGCGCTTCTGGTCCACCAGCACAATGCCATCCTCCCCGCGCTTGTAAAGGGCGCCCGAGGGACACGCCGCCACGCAGGCGGGATTCAGGCAATGGTTGCAGATCCGCGGGAAGTAGAAGAAGACCAGCCGTTCGGTGGCAAACAACTGGTTACGTTGTTCTGGGGTAAGCGCCTCCAGGTTGGGATCGTTCTCCGCATACACGGGCGAGCCGCCCAGGTCGTCGTCCCAGTTGGGGCCGGCCTCGATATTCATGTACTCGCCGGTGATCATGGAAATTGGCTGAGCGGTCGG
Source organism: Terriglobales bacterium (assembly GCA_036375915.1). Taxonomy (GTDB): domain Bacteria; phylum Acidobacteriota; class Terriglobia; order Terriglobales; family Acidobacteriaceae; genus JAICWP01. The sequence goes on from DASVBI010000104.1 coordinate 2,889, forward strand.
CTGGTCCGGACCTTCGGGCGCGTTGAACAGGTTCTGGTAGTCGTAGGTCCAGGGCTCGTAGTAGTCGTCTATGGACGGCTGGTTGGGATTGTGAAAAATGTTGAACAGCGACTTGCCCTTGCTGGTGGACTTCAGGCGCAGGTCGCCGTTTCGCTTTTCCCAGCCGCCGTTGTAGTGGTCCTGATCCTCCCAGCGCGTGGGATAGCCTGTGCCCGGCTTGGTTTCCACATTGTTCCACCACATGTATTCCGTGCCCTTGCGGTCGGTCCAGATGTTCTTGCAGGCGATGGAACAGGTGTGGCAGCCGATGCACTTGTCCAGGTGAAACACCATCGAAATTTGTGATCTCACATGCATACGGTTCTCGGTTCTCGGTTCTTGATTCTCACGAATCGCGAACAACTGACGGCCACCAGCCAACGACGGCTCTTCACCACTTCAACTCTGGCAACTTTCTCACCAGCACGTGCGTGTCGCGATTGCATCCGGTAGGCCCCCAGTAGTTGAAATGGAAGGTGAACTGGCCGTAACCGCCGGCCATTAGGTTCGGCTTCAGCCGCGTGCGGGTGAGGCTGTTGTGCCCCCCGGCACGCCGGTGGCCGCGCAGCGGCGAGGTCGGCACCGACAGCGTCCGCTCCGGCGAGTGATACTGAATGCAGATTCCCCGCGGAATCCGCGCGCTGACCGCGGCCCGCGTTACCACCACCCCGTTGTCGTTGTGCACTTCCACCCAGTCGTTGTCCTCCACCCCTATGCCGGCAGCGTCCTTGTCGTTTATCCAGAACGGCTCCACCCCGCGCGACAATGTGGTCATGCGGTGGTTGTCGCCGTAGGTGGAGTGGATGTGCCATTTCCCGTGCGGCGTCAGGTAGTTCAGCATGGTGGTCACGCCCGCCTCCTTGCTGAAGCGCAGGTCGGCATATTGCGTGGGCAGCGGCTTGGGCTTGTAGACGGGCAGATTTTCGCCGAAGTGGATGTACAGCGGATGGTCGAGATAGAAATGCTGCCGCCCGGTCAGCGTGCGCCACGGCACCAGGCATTCCACGTTGTAGGTGAAAGGCGAATAGGGGCGCCCGTTCTCCGTCAGCCCAGACCACATGGGGCTGTTCAACAGCCGGTGCGGATGGGCCTGCAGGTCCTTGTAGCTCACCCGCAATCCGCGGTTCTTTTCCGCCAGTTGGACCAGAGGCACGCCCGCCTTCTGCTCCATCTCCCGATACGAGCGGTAGGCCAATTCGCCATTGGTAACCGTGGCGAAGCGCAGGATCAGGTTGCAGGCGTGCTCATCCTCAAGCAGTGAAGGATATTGCGCGCCATCCCACGAAGTCGTGGGACAGTCCTGCAGCGCGGCCTCGTATTCCTCCGCAATCTCGTAGTGCGTGCCGTGCGCGCTCAGGCCATTGGCGCGGGCCAGCGGCCCAAACGAGATGTACTGGTTGTAGAGATTCTTGTAATCGCGCGTCACCATCTTCAGCCCGGGCATGGTTTTCCCCGGAATAGCGTCAATCTCGCCGCGCATCCAGTCCTTGATTTCCGGCTGGGCAATCTCCGCCGCCGAGTCATGCGCCAGGGGAGAAGCCACAATGTCCCGCACCGGCTCTGGAAAATGCTTCTGCGCCAGCTTGGAAAATTTCCCGGCAAGGGCGCGGAAAATCTGCCAGTCGCTCTTTGATTCCCAGGCCGGAGGCACCGCTTGCGACAGCGGGTGGATGAAGCTGTGCATGTCGGTGGAGTTAAGATCGGCCTTCTCATACCAGGTGGCCGCCGGCAGCACGATGTCGGAGTACAGCGCCGAGGTGTCCATGCGGAAATTCAGGTCCACCACCAGGTCCATCTTTCCCTGCGGCGCGCGGGCATGCCATTCGACTTCCCGAGCGCTGCCTTCGGCAACCTCCTCCGCGATCGCGTTGTGGTGCGTGCCCAGGTAGTGCTTGAGGAAGTATTCGTGGCCCTTGGCGCTGGCCATCAGTGCATTGCCGCGCCAGATGAACCAGACCCGCGGCCAGTTTTCCGGCGCGTCCGGATCTTCGATGGCGAATCGCAGCTTGCGGCTCTTGAGCTGCTCCACCGTGCGCGCCACCACCTCTTCGGCGGTGCCGCCCTCCTTTGCGACTTCCAGCGAGTTGCGGTTGAACTGGGGATAGAACGGCAGCCACCCCGCGCGTACCGCACGCACCTGCAGGTCCATGGTGTGGCCGCGGGCCAGGGAGCCATCGCCGTTTTGACTTGGAACGGTATGGTAGTCGGTAAACTCACGCTCGTAGCGCCACTGGTCGGTGTGCACGTAATGCCAGCTGGGCGCGTTCTGCAGGCGGCTGGCCGGGAACCAGTCGCGCGCAAAGGCGATGGCCGACCAGGATTCCCCTGGCGCCAGCTTTTCCTGCCCGACGTAGTGCGCCAGGCCTCCGCCGTTTACCCCGATGCAGCCACAGAACATCAGGGCGTGAATCGCCGCCCGATACATCAGGTTGGCGTGGTACCAGTGGTTGATGCCCGCGCCGATAATGACCGTGCACTTGCCCTTCGTACCCTCCGCGGTCGCGCCGAACTCGCGCGCAAAGCGGATCAGCACCTGGCGGCTGATGCCGGTGTACTTCTCGGCCCAGGCGGGAGTGTAGGGGCTGGCTTCATCGTCGTAGCTGGAGGCATACTCGCCCGCCAGTCCGCGAGACACGCCGTATTGCGCCATGAGCAGGTCGTAGGCGGTAGTCACCGTGACCGTTTTGCCGTCCCCAGTCTGCAGTTGTCGCACCGGCACTGAACGAGTAATGAGGCGCCCTTCGGCGAAATCGTCGAACTGCACCGGAACCGCAAGAGTTCCCGGCTCGGACTCGGTTTGCCGCGCCGCCTCTTCGCTCGCGATGCCAGAACCAGTAAAAGTAAGCGTGGGCTCAATGGCGGAACCATCCAGCCCGTCCTTCGGCAGCAGGTTCCATTTGCCCTGCTCTTTTCCCCAGCGGAACCCGACGCTGCCCATGGGCATCTTGGGACGATTCTCCGTCGCGTCCCAAACCAGGAACTTCCAGTCGCCGTTTTCGACCTGGCGATAACGCTCGAGGCGGTTGGCGCGAAGCAGTTGCCCAGCGCGCCACGCGCCGTCACCCGTGGGCTCCAGTTCCACCAGGTAGGGTCCGTCGGTGTATTTTTTCGCGTACTCCAGGAAGTACGGGACCTTCTTCTGGTAATGAAACTCGCTCAGCAGTACGTGATTCACTGCCATCCACCAGGCCCCGTCCTGGCCCGCGTTGATCTGCACCCATTCGTCGGCGTACTTCGAGACCTGGGCAAAGTCGGGGCTGAACACCCACATCTTGGAGCCGTTGTGGCGCGCCTCCGCGGCAAAGTGGCAGTCGGGCGTGCGCGTCATGTTCAGGTTGGAGCCCATCACCGCCAGCAGCTTGGCGTTGTACCAGTCCGCCGATTCCTGGACGTCGGTCTGCTCGCCCCAGGTTTCCGGCGATGCCGACGGCAGATCGCTATACCAGTCATAGAACGAGAGGGAAACCCCGCCCAGCAGTTGAAGGAATCGAGCCCCACTGGCGTAGCTGATCATGGACATTGCCGGAATGGGCGAGAAGCCGGCGATGCGGTCGGGTCCGTACTTCTTGATGGTGTAAATGTTGGCGGCCGCGATCAGCTCCAGCATGGTCTCCCACTCGGCGCGCCGGAAGCCGCCCTTGCCGCGGGCACGCTGCCAACGCGTGCGCGCTTCCGGGTTCTCCACCAGCGACCGCCAGGCGTCCACCGGGTCTTCATATTGCGTGCGCGCCTCACGCCACAGGTCGAGCAGCGCTCCCCGCGCATAGGGATACTTCACCCGCAGCGGGCTGTAGAGATACCAGGAGTAGGAAATGCCACGCTGGCAGCCCCGGGGTTCGTACGGCGGCAAGCCGGCCTGCAGGGAGGGATAATCCAGCCCCTGCATTTCCCAGGTGACGATGCCATCCTTGACGTGAATCTGCCAGGTGCAGCCGCCGGTGCAATTTACGCCATGCGTGCTCCGCACGATTTTGTCGTGCTGCCAGCGATTGCGGTAGAACTCCTCCCAGCCGCGCAGCTTGGGATCAACGTCGTCGCGGATCCAGGAAATCGCGTCCCGCACCTTCATGGTTCACCCCGTTCGTTCTTGTGCACCAGCGAGCGCCGCACCCCGCGCAGACGTTTGCGGAAAGCCGCATCCAGCGCCACCAGACCCAGGACCATGCCGCCCGTCCCCAGAAGGAAAAAGTTCAGCATGGAGGCGCTCTCGTCCTCTCCGCCCTTCTGCGCGGAATCCTGGAACAGCGCGACCAGCGCCAGAATTTCATCGGGTTGCAGAGGGCGCGTCTTGAACACAGGCGCCATGGTGGGACTTGCCGGAGCTGCCAGCCAGGCTGAAAGCGGTTTGCGTCCCTGCAGGCGCTCGTACACCCGGGTCAGATCCGGGCCCAGCCGTCCGCCGCCCAGGCCGCCCAGACCGCGCAGCGTATGGCAGGAGATGCAGGCCGGCCCGCCTCCCGACAAAGGTTTTTTCCCCAGAAATATCGAGTGCCCGTTGGCCACATCCTGAGCGGTCAGCGGGCGCTCGCTGATCTGCGTGCCTGCGAACTGCGAGCGCGGCAGCTTCGATTCCGCCGTAATCAGGTCGAGCAGGGCTTGCGCTTGCGCTGGCGTCATGCCCGGGATGGTAGGCATCACCACGCCGCGCGCTTCCTGTTGGAGCTTGATAGCGTAGCCATCGCCGCTGTCCAGCATCCCCTTGGGGTTTTGGAGGAACTGCACCAGCCAGCCCCGATCCTTGCGCATGGTCACATCCTTCAGGTCGGGTCCAACCAGGCGCCCGCCGCCAATGGCATGGCAACTGGTGCAGTTCTGTTTGAAAAATGCGGCTGGGTCCTGCTGCGCGGTCGCTCCGACGTTGACGAGGGTCAGGCAAAACAGCGCAAACGCGAACCTAGTGAGGAGCCGTGCCATTTCTTTCTCCACCGTCCACCGCAACGGCTCCACTGACCGTCGCAGCCTGTCCGGCCTGCGCCGTTGCTTGGTTCAGACCCGCCAAAGCGGCCAGCGGGGTTGATATCAGGAATCCCATATAAGTGGCGCGCAGGTCGCGCCAGATCGCATGTGCGCTGCACGGGGTAGCCTCGTTGCACTGATGCGCGCCGTTGAGCAGGCAAATGGTCTGGTGGCGCGAAACGGTCTCAAAAAGTTCCACCACATCAATCAGATAAATTTCCTGTGCCGCCTTCCTTAGTCGGTAGCCTCCCCCGCTGCCGCGCGACGTTTCCAGAATGCCGGCATTACGAAGCGACACCAGTATCTTGGAAAGGTAGTTCGGCGGAATCTCGGTGGCAGCCGCCAGGTCCCGCCCTAGCACGACCCTACCCTGCGGCAGCTTAGCGAGGTGAACAAGGGCCCGGAGGGCGTATTGCGAGGTAGTGGTGAGCATTGTGGATTTCTAGATGCAGAAGTCCTTTTAACTCCTGCCGAATGGGCTGTCTGTGATTTGCATCATGTCACCATGTGATTTAAATCACCATGCGATGTGAATAGACCGTGCGGCGGACCTTCTCGCCGCTGTCTGTCACCGTTTGCCGGGCTGGTGGCAAACTCCCTGCCTCTGGGGTATGTTCATCAGGCTGGGAACCGGGAAGGAGGATGAAATCTTGTCGCCACTGCCAAAACCCGTGGAGCAGTTCAAGAAGGGTTACTCCGATGTCTGGAAGGCGTTTGCCGAACTGGGAGAGCGCTGCCATGAAGCAGGCCCGCTCGACGAAAAGAGCCGCCGCTTGATCAAAATTGCGCTCTCGATTGGCGCCGGTCTGGAAGGCGCCACCCATTCGGCCGTGCGCAACGCCAGTAAAGCGGGCATTACCGACGAAGAAATCCGCCACGTTGCCGTGCTGGCCATCACAACTCTTGGCTTTCCCGCTGCAACCCGCGCTCTGATGTGGATATCCGACGAACTTTGACCGAACGTGCGCCGAAGAAGCAGTTCAGTGGAGCGGCCAAAACCGTGCCAGAGTGTGGCTCAGAACTGCTCAGAGCAGCATAGACGCTGGCTATTAGAGGACAACTCAAGCCACTCTGTGCCTGACCGCGGTGAACCAGGGCGGGTCGCCTGGGACATGTCAGCGCACGGGCTTTCTATGGCCCGCCTCGCCCAGGGTTAGCGTGGTGAGCGCGGCAGGATTCGAACCTGCGACCCATGCCTTAAAAGGGCATTGCTCTACCAACTGAGCTACGCGCCCACTCTTACAGTGGAAAACGCGGGGCCTTGAAAAGAACTGCGGCTGGCAGATGGGCCCGCGTCTGAGAGTTTAGTGTACCATCTCGCGGCGCACGGTACGCCGTTGTACGCGACGTCATCAGCTCTCCTGCACAGTAGATTGACCCGCACGAGGTCAGGCCGCAAAGTTCGAGT
>DASVBI010000440.1:0-8726 GCA_036375915.1 Terriglobales bacterium
GACCTGCCCACCTTGCCGGAAGATTTTATTCACCGCGTAGGGCGAACGGGACGGGCCGGAGCCCGCGGTCACGCTTCCACGCTGGCTACCCCCGCGGAAGCGCTGCAGTTGCGGAATATCGAACGCGCGCTCGGGCTCCGCATACTGCGTTGTGAAATCAACGAAGAGATTTCAGCTGAGAGGTCTTCGCGGCCAGGGAACACGCTGGCCAGCCGGACGCTGCAGCCCCTGCCGGGGGAAGTATTTGCCTGAAAAAGAGTGAGTGAGACGCGCCGCAAAGTTGCGGCCAGGCGACAGCATTCCGACGAGACTGGGAACTTTGGTCACATGAAATTGCGCCCGACGTGATTTAAGGACAGCCCGTCTCCCTGAATTATGCCGCACCTGGCTGAGAAGCGCGTATACTGAAGCTACCGCTTGACCACGAAGACACATCGCAGCCCTTCTCCCTGCGCCTTCGCGATTGAGAGGCTTGGCCTCGCGTCGGGCGCTCACGCGCGCAACGAGTCTAATGCTTCATGACACAAGGGAGTCGTGTGTGGCACAGGAAATGAGTTATGCCCCGCGCGCTCTTAGCTCGGATGGGCAAAAAGGAGCGACGGCGATGTTCACTAAGATTACGAAAGTTCTGGCGGCACTGGCATTGTTACTGGGGCTTTTCACTCATTCAGCCAGCGATCACCGCAAGCTGATATTCCTTCTGGTCTGGGCGGCAGCGCTGGTAGTTTTGGGCCAGGCGTTCCATCGCAGCAATTACCTCTGGGCTGCCATCTTCCTCGCTTTGGCTTGCCTGTTCAATCCCGTTCGGCCGGTCACCCTTCCGGCCAGCATGGGACTTCTGTGCGAGATGGCTGCTGCCATCCTGTTCATGATTTCTCTAGCCGTCCTGCGATCGAAACCACGGCTGTCCATTGCCTCAATTACAGGTTCTGAAGCGGGAAGCGAGTCTTTATGAATCAAGCCCTGTCTCCTGAAGCCCGCAAGAAACACATCCTTCTAGTAGTGAGCGATGACGTCCGACGCGACTTGCGGGCCCGGGTCTTGCGGAAGTTGGGAACGGAGGTAGAGTGCGCCGCGGATATCAGCGAAGCACGCTCGCTGTGGCGGGCGGATTCCTACAATCTTGTTCTCCTCGACGTGACCGGCGATGCGAGCAACCTGGAGGAATTTTGCGCGGAAGTGAAAGCCGCCAAGCCGCCACAGGCGGTCGCCTTCCTGGTGGGCAAACCGGAGTATGTCGCCGCCTCTCCCCGCATAGGCGAGGTGGGCGCGGGAGGCGAGGGCAACGGACATGCCGCTTGGGGCGATGTGGTGGCCTCTCTATTTGCCGGCGCTTGCGAAGGCCTGCCGCGGCGGTGGGGCTTTCAAGAAGCTACCTGGCGAATCGCAGCGGCACGCTCCATGAAAGATCCGTGCCGCAATCAGTCCCGCAATTACACAAAAGTTTCGGCCCGCATTCACGAGAAATCGGCGGTTCCGACCTGGGCTGAGGCTATAGCCCAGCATTCCGTAGTTACCTCGACTGTTACACCAGCCAGGCCGGCAGCAGCCGCCTTGTTGAGTGATGAGACTGTGGTAGCAGCACCTGAACTACATCTGGAGAAGATAGGATGAAGAACCTTTTTGTTGGCAACTTGCCCCAAAGTGCGACGGAAGATGAACTGCGAACGTTATTTGCTTCGCATGGCAATGTGGAGAAGGTCAGCCTGGTAACCGACCGCGACACCGGCCGGTCGCGGGGCTTCGCTTTCGTGGAAATGAGCGATGCCGGCGAGGCCGACAAGGCAATAGCCGCCCTGGACGGCAGCCAACTGGGCGGACGCGCTTTGAAAGTAAACGAGGCTCGTCCCAAACTGGAGCGCGGCGTTGGGGGCCAGGGTGGCGGGCGCTCGCGCAGTTCCGGACGCGATGATTATCGCGGTCACGCTCGTCAGCCCAGAGAGCCCCGCTGGTAACTCGATTCTAAACTTATAACGCCTGGATGCTGCGGCTTTCCGCTGGCGGCCCAGCAGCGACGTGTTTTTCTGGGAGGGATGTATGCCCGGTCGAGGCCGTTCGACTTTCAACAAACGTCAGAAAGAGATCTCGCGGCAGGAGAAGCGGCGCGAGAAAGCTGCCCGTAAACAGCAGCGTAAGCTGGAAAAGCAATCGGGATTGTCGGGGAATGCAGCCGATTCAACCATGGCAGAATCACCCCTCACCGACTCGCTCCCGTCCTCGGATGAATCGGCCTCTGACTCTAATTTTTCGCCAGAAAACGATTAGTGGACTGAGGGAACATTCTGCGTATTTGCTCGAGTCTGCCGGCGCGCTCTCCGATGGAATAGTCGGCTCACTGCGCCTGGGGGCCAGCGGCCTTGCCTGGAGCCTCTGCTAACGGCAGCCACACTTGAAAACGCGTGTCACCCGGCTTCGAACTGACCTGAATGTTGCCCCTGTGCTTTTTTACAATCCGCTGCACCGTATCCAGCCCCAGTCCTGTGCCCTCCCCAACCCCCTTGGTGGTGAAGAAGGGTTCGAAAATATGAGCCCTGATCTGGGGCGAGATCCCGGGACCGTTATCGGCGATCTCAACCACAACGCAGCCGTCGTCGCGATAGGTCCGAACCCGAAGTTCGCCTTTCCCGGCCATCGCATCAATGGCATTGTCAATCAGGTTCGTCCACACCTGATTCAGTTCGCTCCCGAAGGAATTCACGAGAAGCGGAACTCGCTGGTAATCACGTTGCACGACGATGCCGCGTTTTAGCTTGTGATTCAGGATGGTCAGCGTGGTCTCCAAACTTTTCACAACGTCCACATTCTGCACCGGAGCCTGATCCATGAAGGTGTATTCCTTGATGGCGCCGACCAGGTCAGAAATGCGGGAGGTGCTGCTCTCGATTTCCTTCAACAAATTTGCAATCTCCAGGGACGCGGCGATCCTTACCAGCGCTGCTCGGGCGGTATCCGCGTCGAGAGTCTCGAATAAGGACTCCAAAGCCTCTGCCTTGATACCTCTTTGCGCCAATTCAGCCGCCAGCTGCCATAAGTCGTTCTGTCCCTGGCTGCGCAGCAAGGAGTCAATCTGGCCTTCCAGGTCGCTGATGGTGAGCGCATCAGGGGGTGGCTCGTCCCTTTGCATAAACGACGCTTCCAGCTTCTCAATCTCGGCTTTCTGCGCGGTAGTCAGCTCGCGCCTGCCCAGTTCATGACTCGCGTCTTTGATTCGCTTCAGGGTGTCCCGCAGCTGGCTGGTTGCCCGCTTGGCGGCAGAGGCGGGATTGTTGAGCTCATGGGCCAGCCCAGCCGAAAGCTTCCCCAGCGCAGCCAGGCGATCTCGCTGTTGCTCAATGCGAGTGGTTTCGCGAATGCGGTCCGACATTACACCCACCAGACGCCTGGCTAGCTCCGGCATCTTCTGGATGAGGTCTGGAAACAGCAACGTCGGGAATCGCAGGACACGCCCGTCCGTGGTGGCTCTTCCAGTGACTGTAAATTGCTTCATCCGGGAAAATGGCAGAACTCCGGTGACGTCGCCCGGCATGCTGGCAATCACGACGGTTTCGCCGCCAAATTCACCTCGCCACTGAAACTGGCCTTCGAGAATCACGAACATGGCGTCCGCAGGATCACCCTGGCGCGCATAAATGTCACCCGCCTTGAGGTGAATCTCCTGGGCTTGGCTGAGGAACCACGCAATCTGCTCTTCCGGCAAATCTGCAAAAGTCGGGATTCGCAATAGTTCCGATTGGTCAGCCATTTAGACCTTGCTCAAGTATTGATGAATGAACTGTACCGCCACGGAGCCCTCACCAACGCCCGAGGCAACGCGCTTCACGGAACCGTGTCGCACATCCCCCACCGCGAACAGACCAGGCACATTGGTCTCCAGCAGGAAGGGATCTCGGTCAAGCGCCCATCCCTTGGGCCGCTGCCCATCCCGTATTAAATCGGGACCAGTCAGAATAAACCCGCGGTCGTCTCGCTCGACTACATTTGCCAGCCAGTCCGTCCGCGGGAGCGCTCCAATGAAGATGAACATGGCACTGGCCGGCACCCGCTCCACTTTGTTGGTGTCTGAGCAGTGGACCGATATCTCCTCCAGGCGTGTCTCACCATGGACCTCGGCCACGCTGGCATGACTCCAGATCTGAATGTTGGGCGTCTGCTGAACCTGGTCAATCAAGTATTGCGACATGGTCCGGGAGAGCGACTCTCCGCGCACCAGAAGGACGACTCGCTGAGCGTACAGGGCGAAGTTCATGGCGGCTTGACCGGCGGAGTTTGCGCCACCTACCACATATACGATTTCGTCTTTACAAGATAGAGCTTCGGTCGCGCCACCCCCGTAGTAGACACCCGCTCCCTGCAGCTTATCAATTCCCGGAGCTTCCAGGCGCCGCCATTGCACTCCGGTCGCGATCATCAGAGCGTGGCAGGAAATCTCATTTCCGTCAGCTAATTTGATAATCCGGTAAGACCCCTCCGTGCGAACTCCAATCGCCTCTTGCGGCGACAGGATTTCCACCCCAAAGCGCTGGGCCTGCACAACCGCGCGACGAGCCAGGTCGCCACCGCTGAGCCCAGTGGGAAATCCAAGGTAGTTCTCGATGCGCGAACTCATCCCCGCTTGCCCACCAGGCGCCTCCCGCTCGACCATCACAGTATGCAAGCCTTCAGACGCGCCGTAAACTGCGGCCGCCAGACCAGCGGGCCCTCCACCCACAATCGCCAGGTCGTAAAAATCCGTTTGCGCCCGGGTGCGCAGTCCGACTCTCTGCGCGACCTCGGCAGGCATGCTCTCCAGAAGTTTTGTGCCGTCGGGAAATAGTACGACAGGAAGATGTGTGGCTTCCGGCCCCAGAACCTCCAGGAGGCGCTTGGTCTCAGGGTCGCCGGCGGAGAGCTCAACGTCAATCCACTGGTAGGGAACGTGATTCCGCGCCAGGAAATCTCGTAACTCATAGGAGCGCGGCGACCAGCGCGTGCCCAAGACCCTGATTCCCTGAAACGTCGGCCGATAGGTGGCTTGCCAATCATCCAGTAGGTCATCCAATTGCGGGTACAAATGGTCGCTGGGAGGATCCCACGGCTTCAAGAAAAAATAATGAATGCTGGCCTGGTTGATGGCGTTAATGGCAGCGCTCGTGTCCGCGTAGGCGGTTAACAGCGCGCGTTTGGCATCCGGAAAGATTCGCATTCCCTCCTGCAAAAACTCTACCCCATTCATATGGGGCATGCGCTGGTCGGCCAGCAGCAAAGCCACACTGTCACTGCGCACCTTCAACTGCTTGAGAACCTCGAGGGCGGCCTGGGGAGAGTCGCTTCCGATTACACGATAGCCGGCGCCATACCGCGAACGGAGATCACGTTCAATCGCCCGCAGAACATCGGAATCGTCGTCCACACTAAGCAGAATCGGTTTGGCCATAGTTGGGTAAGTCTCTAGCGCGCACATCGCCGCAGCGGCAGCACCGCCTGACAAGAAGTATTAGATACGACAACCGGCATATGGTCGCCAAATGTGTGGCAGCAACTCCGGTGGCAGGCCCGCTCCTGCAAATAGGCCGAACTGGTGTAAGTGACCCGCCGGCCGATGATTCCCCTGCTCGGCAAAGGCGTCAAAGACACCTCTGCTTCCTGGCTGGAACTCACCGCAGCGACCTGACCTTCAACTAGGCGGCGCCTGCAGCCGGGGATGGCTCTTGCGCTTTGACCAGCGGCACGTTCACCAGGTGTTCGCTCAGAAACCAAACTTGAAGCTCGTTGGCGCGCAGCACTTCACTCACCAGGAGATCGTTGGTACCGTCGTCCCCAAGCTCCGAGGCACGGCGGGCCAGCGTGCGAGTTTGGCGAATAATGATCTGGTGAGCATCCAGCAAGCGCGACAATTGAACGGGAACTTCTTCGCGGCCTCGGGGAGGGCGCTCGATCTGCGCCGTCTCAGCCACATCCGCGGCCATGGCCAGGCTGACACCGCCAAGAAGCTGGATGCGCTCGGCAATCGAGTCCACCAGCTCAACCTGTTCGTCATAATGCTTGTCGTAGAGCAGATGCAGCTGATAGAAGGTGGGACCGGCAACCTGCCAATGGGATTTCTTGTACAAGTCGCGAAGCGTCATGGTATCGGCCAGCAGTTGGTTTAATTGTTCAGTCATCTCCAAGCGCACAGGTTCTTCCAGTTCCAGCGGGAGCATGTGATTTACGGTTCCGTAGGCCTGTATCTCACGGGCGCGTTGATGAAGGCGGGGCTGGGCGTTGATGCTCTCAGTTGTTTTGGCGGCAATGTGCTTTTTTGTCATAAGCGGCTCCTCTTTTTCTACATAATCGAAAACCTGGCCCACATGATTGCAGGCGGTCGCGGGATCAAATTATTCCTCTTAACCCTCAAGCATCTTCTTGAAGTCCAAAATGGCGCGAGTGACGGCCTCATCACCGCAAGCCGTGTTGAGCATGGCATGATAAATGGATCGATTCGGCCATTCCCTGTGGAAGTATTTTTCCAGAAAGGCGGCTCGCTCCTTATCAACCGTATCCACCAACTCCTCAGCCTCGGCCTGCTCGATGCCCTCCGCACGCAAGCGGGCGCCTTGCAGAAGATCGCTTCGCTCGAGAATGTGTCATCATTAACCACCCTTACTTGTCCCCGGCGCACACCCCTCCCCCGATACAGCCCTTTACTTTAGGCTCGATGTGGCCGTACTGGGATCGCGTGGGGGCCCTAAGACGTGTTAGTCGTGCCCAATGACGTAAAGCTAAGACCGCCGGGAATGACGATCTTCAGGGTTAATGGATGCATAAGCCTGGTTTGCGATTCAACATTGTACTTCGGGGAACGTCCCTGTGTTAGGGACACGGCTGCGGATGAACAGCCACACCGTTAGTGTAGGGCAGCAGGGTCCCCCCTGCCGCATTCCGGTCTTCCAGCCAGCCGAAAAACGACACGTACAGCCACGAGCGGCGCGGCAAAGAAAAGCGGGCCCCCCGGATTACTGCCACCAGTACCGGCCAGAGTTCCGCTATGCAATCTTTTTTGGGGCCACAGGTGGTGCCGGTCTGGGTATGAGCCACGTGTGCCGAGTCCTGAACTGGAACTCCTTGAATGCCTGATAGAGTACCTCCCATCGGTCTGAGATCAGGTTCGGGGAATCTCCGTAATCTGGGATCACTACAACGACGTTCTTTTCATCGTTGGCTGCGATGTGCGTAGACTCGTCCGTCCACTGGTGCTCGGGATCTGGGCCATCGGGACCGCTAGGCACGTTCTTATGTTCCAGGATCACCACGTTGCCGCAGGAGTTCAAGCACAGTTTCACGCAAACTGCCTTACCTGAATTGGAACCCGTTATCTCGCTGTCGGTAAAATCATTCTCACAGAATGAGTTCTGCGAGCCGTCGCAGAGGATAGCAGCGTCAGGCTCTTGAGCGAGCTTGGCGAAGTTATTCCCCACGAAGATGTTGCGCGAAGCATTCGAGTCGACCTGTACTTTGAGCTGGTTCAGTTGATTATCGGTGGCACGAACCAGGTGGGCGCCAGGGCCCAGGTGGATGCCCGTGACCAGCTGTGTGCCGGCGGGCGATGCGGTATCTGAGGATATCTCGTTGTCGTGGATGAAGCCGGTGACGCTCTGGGCACCACCACCCTCGGCACTCGATGCAGGTCCCGGCTGGGGCGTCTCGCATCCGTAGTAAATGCCGTCGAGATAAAGAGCTGATGACGGCGACACCATCTTGAAATCGGGCAGGTCCATGTCGATGATGTTGCGACATATGATGGTCCGCAACGGAGGATCCTTCTCGGTTTTAACCAAGACTCCCGCCGCACCGACCATTACTCGTGCGCCATCCACGAAGGGAGCGAAGTACCTCCCGATCTTGAATCTGTTCCCCAGGATGGCAATGGTCCCGTTCGGGGAGACATCCAGCGTTTCCCACGGAGAGAAAAAGCTCACGCCAATCCCAGTCCCAAAGTACGTTCCGTTGTTCACACCGATCATAGGCGATCGTGCGCCCTCTCCTATCGCATTGCCAGCGATAAGAAAGAGACTGGAGTCATCGCCTCGAACGTTCCATGCGGCTACTCCAAGGATAATCGAGTCCAGAATGCACGCGCTTATCTCGAACGTAGAACCGCTCATCTCCAACGGCTCGACGCCCCCGGCACCCAAGTTGAGGCTAGAGAAATTTCCCTGGTTCTGCTCCTCGATGGCACTGTCTTTTGTCTCACCAGTCACCTGGCAGCCACGCACCCGGACGTTGTGAGGTTTCTTGGAACCACTGGCCACGGAAATGCACATGACGGAAATGGCGGTCGTAGCCATAGTTTCTATCTTGCAGTTCTCGATTGTTAGGGAGGACGCCTGCGCGTTGTCGACCTGATTAAAGATGGTGGCACTTCCATGTTCGGTGAGGACCTCATGTTTGAGGTGAAGGCCTCGGATAGTTACAAACTTTCCAGGTGCGATAGTGAGTATGCCGCACACATTGTTCGTCTGATCCATTACGACGTTCGTAGAGGATCCGCGTATGATCGGCATGCCCACTCCGAGCCCCTTTACCTCGTTGCCGTGGTCGTCAAGCCCAAGAATGGTCAAGTCTTTAGTCACAGTTATGGTGTTCACTCCGATATCGAGTTCGCCAGTATCGCCTAATCGGCGACGGTGGAGGACGCCGCCGGGCTGAGGCGGACCGGGTGGACGTTCTGCGTTGTGGACAAAAATCGTATCGCCATCGATTGCCTGCTG
>DASVBI010000745.1:0-5386 GCA_036375915.1 Terriglobales bacterium
TTCCGCCCGGAGCAGACGGGCGACTACGAAATCGCCTGCGCCGAACTCTGCGGTCTGGGACATTACAAAATGCACGGCATCATGCGCGTGGTGAGCGAGCAGGATTTCCAGAAGTGGTTGGCGGCACGGGAGGCTGACAAACAATGACTCAGGCACACGGCCCAGCGGGCACGGCACCGGCCACGGTTCACGGACACGCGCCCACCGGCTTTATCCGCAAATACGTATTCAGCCTTGATCACAAAGTGATCGGCATCCAGTACTACTTCCTGGCTCTGAGTGCGGTATGCGTGGGCATGATTCTCTCCCTGGCCATGCGCATCCACATGGTTTGGCCGGACGCCTCCATTCCCTTCTTCGGCGCCATCAAGCCGGAACAGTACCTGACCCTGATGACCATGCACGGCACCATCATGGTGTTCTTCGTGCTGACCACCGCCCCCCAGAGCGGCTTCGGCAACTACTTCCTGCCCATTCAGATTGGGGCGCCGGACATGGCCTTCCCCACCCTGAACATGCTTTCGTTCTGGACCACCTTTCTGTCCTTTGCGGTGATGATCTCCGCCTTCTTCGTCGCCGGCGGCGCGCCGCTCTCGGGCTGGACGAACTATCCCACCTTGAGCGCCATCCCCATGGCCGGGCCGGGCGAAGGACTAGGCGAAGACTTGTGGCTGATAAGTATCGCCCTCTTCTGCGTCGCCTCCATGATGGGCGCGCTGAACTTCATCACTACCACGCTGGACCTGCGGGCCAAAGGCATGACTCTGATGCGCATGCCCCTGACCTGCTGGTCGTGGTTCATTACCGCCATCCTGGGTTTGCTGGCGTTTGGCGTGCTCCTGGCCGGCGGCATCCTGCTGCTCATGGACCGCAACCTGGGCACCAGCTTTTTTGTCCCCGGCGGCCTGGTGGTGAGCGGCGTGCCGGTGCAGCATAGCGGCGGCTCGCCGTTGCTGTGGCAGCACCTGTTCTGGTTCTTCGGCCACCCCGAGGTGTACATCGCCATCCTGCCCGGCATGGGAGTAGCCTCGCAGCTGCTTTCCACCTTCTCCCGCAAGCCCATCTTCGGCTACAAAGCGATGGTGTACGCCATGATGTCCATCGGCATCCTGGGATTCATGGTCTGGGGCCACCACATGTTCATGAGCGGCATGAGTCCCTACTCGGCCTTTGCCTTCTCCTTCATGACCATGGCCATCGGCGTGCCTTCCGCCATCAAGACCTTCAACTGGCTGGGCACCATGTGGAAGGGCAAGATTCGCTTTACCTCGCCCATGCTCTTCGCCATCGGCTTCGTTTCCCTGTTCGTTTCCGGCGGTTTGAGCGGCCCCTTCCTGGCGCAACCGGCCATTGACATTCCCCTGCACGATACCTATTTCGTCGTAGCCCACTTCCACCTCATCATGGGCGTGGCCGCCATCTTCGGCATATTCGCTGCAACCTATTACTGGTTCCCCAAAATGTATGGGCGCATGATGAGCGAGACCCTGGGGAAAATTCACTTCGTGTTCACCTTCATTGGTGCCTATTGCATCTTTATGCCCATGCACTACCTGGGCATGGCGGGTAATCCCCGGCGCTACTCGCAATTCACTGAGGTCAAGTACCTGGCGCCGCTCCTCCCCGTGCACAAGTTCATCACGTACGCTGCTATCATCACCGTAACCGCTCAGCTGATCTTTATCTTCAATCTCTTCTGGAGCATGAAAAAGGGCAAGAAGGCTTCCGCGAATCCCTGGGAAGCCACAACCCTGGAGTGGACCACGGCCACGCCGCCGCCGCATGACAACTTTGGCGGGGTCACCCCGGTGGTTTATCACGGACCTTATGAGTACAGCGTGCCGGGTGCAGCCAAGGATTACATCATGCAGACCGATCCGGCTCCCGTGCCTGCGCACTAGATTGGTATGGCCACATTGACTCCGACCCTGACGGTTAAGCAGCCCAAACGCCGCGGCGGCGGGAGCGGGGACATTCCCCACTATCCCGGCGGAGGCGGGGGTGGCGGCGGTCGCGGCGACGAATCTCCCGACTATGGAGAACGCCTGCGCCGGTGCCGCCTGGGGCTGGCGGTGGGCATTGCCCCCATCGTGATGCTGTTCGTAGCTTTCAGCAGCGCCTACCTGGTGCGCCAGGGAATGTCATCCTGGGATCTGCGCACCAACAGCTACATCAATGATTGGGCGCCGGTGCGCCTGCCCCTGCTGCTGCTGGTGATCAACACCTGTTTTCTGCTGGTCAGCAGCGTGACCATGGAATTCGCGCGCCGGCAGGCGGCGCGGCTGGCGGTCATCGCACCCGTCACCGCCATGCCCGGCATCGCCGACGATGAGCCCAGCGCTTTCCCCTGGCTGGGCCTGACCGTGGTTCTGGGACTCGCCTTTCTGGTCGGCCAGGTGCTCGCCTGGCGGCAAATGGAGATGAGCGGCTTCTTTATGTCCAGCAATCCCAGCAGCTCCTTCTTTTACCTGCTGACGGGAATGCACGCTCTCCACCTGCTGGGCGGAGTTGTGGCGCTGCTCTACGCCTCGGTCACCTTCTGGATGAAGCGGCCCCCGGAGAACCGCCACATCGTCATAGACGTGACCGCCTGGTATTGGCATTTCATGGCTTTGCTGTGGCTGTACATATTTGCCTTGCTGGAAGTTGCGCACTAGCGCGAGGAGGCTGGCACAATGGCCGATGTTGCGGTGCAACACAGTATGACGGACGCCTACGAGCCGTCGCTGTTCGGCACCTATTCCAAAAAGATCGGAATGTGGCTGTTCCTGCTTTCCGATTCCCTAACCTTCGGCGCGCTGCTGTTCGCGTACTCTTATGGTCGCGTCTCTACGCCCAACTGGCCCATGCCCTTCGGCAAGTCCAGCATCGTCAACGCCACCATCATGACCGTGTGCCTGCTCTCCAGTTCGCTGACCATGGTGCTGGGCGTGCTGGCCTCTAAGAAAGGCGACCACAAGGCGACGGTGAAGTGGCTGTTGGCCACCATGTTCTTCGGCGCCCTGTTCGTGGTGCTGCACGCCAAGGAGTGGAGCGGGCTGATCACCGAGGGCCTGCGCCCCTTCAGCAATCCCTGGGCGAAAGACGTCCCCCAGTTTGGCGGCACCTTCTTCACCCTGACCGGCATGCACATGCTGCACGTGACCATCGGCGTCTGCTACCTGGGGGTGGTGGCGCTGCGTAAAAAGTGGATACCTATTCTGCTGGGTATCTGGCTGCTGGGCTGGCTGCTGACCCCGGCCACTAACGTCTTCCACATCGGCATTCACGTGCTGCTGCTGGTGGCGGTGGTTTCCGCCGTCATTCTGGTTCTGAAACCCAAGGTTTATGACGCCCACGACGTCGAAATTGCGGGCCTGTACTGGCACTTCGTGGACCTGGTGTGGATGTTCATCTTCCCCCTGGTCTACCTGATGTCCACCAAGGTGGTGTAACGCACTCTGCTGAGCGGAGCGGAAACGACCATGCATGATGTAGCCCTGAAACCCGGTGTTGCAGTCCACGAGGAAAGCAGGACTCCCTACTACTTCGTGTGGGTGGCGCTGCTGATTCTGACCGGCATCGAGGTGGTGCTCACCTACAACCAGGTGTTTGCCCCGGTGCGCATGCTGGAAGTGCTGATGGGGCTGTCGGTGATTAAGTCGGCGATGATCATCGCCTACTTCATGCACCTGAAATTCGAGATCGCGCGCATGAAGTGGGTGCTGATGGTGGCCCTGGTGGTCTGCCTGACGCTGATGTTTGTGTTCTTTGCCGATGCCTTCCGCATCCTCAGCCTCGGTGTAAGATGAGGGGCGCGCAATGAAGCTCCGTCTGGCCATGCTCGGATTTGCCCTGGCGCTGTGGGCCGCGCCCGCCTTTGGCCAGGGATGCGCCATGTGCTATACGTCCGCCCTGGGAGCCGATCCCAAGAGCCAGAAAGCGCTCAGCCGGGCCGTGGTCGTGCTGCTGGTGCCTCCCGTGGGCATGATGTCCATCCTGATCGGCGCTGGGTTTGTCTACGCCCGCAAGCGGGACCAGCGGGTGGAAGAAGAAGAAACCCAGCGAGTCTAAACGGAATGTGTGTCGGCGGGGTTCTGGTTCCACCCTGCACCAAGCTTTTGTGGCGCGGGCGCCCTCGCCCGCGTTCGTGGTACTGCACGCGAGATCCTTCGGACCCAAGGGTCCTCAGGATGACGCCTTCCTTCGGGAAGGCCAGACGTTGCCAGCAACGTCTCTACCCGTGCGCTGCTGGAGGTCGCACAGGCACTGGGTCATTGAGGCGTCCCGAAGGGAACGCCATAAGAGTAGCCCGCCACTTCAGTGGCGGGAACCAACGCCCAAGATCAACACAGTCCTGTAAGGACGACTGAAAAGTTCAGCCGTCCCGCCGGGACTCTGGGTTTACCTGCGGTTCCTGTCCCGCCAGTAAACTGGCGGGCTACTTTCAGCCGGTCTCTACGAGACCGGCCTACTTTCACCGATCTATACGAGACCTTGTGGCGCGGGCGCCCTCGCCCGCGACGTAGCACCAACCTTCTTGGCCGTGGGTGGGTCACAGCGGTAGAGACGTAACTTGTTACGTCTCCCCACTGTTCGTGGTACTGCACGCGAGATCCTTCGGACCCAAGGGGTCCTCAGGATGACGCCTTTCTTCGGAAGGCGAGACGTCGCAAAGCAACGTCTCTGCAGTCGCGGATTACTTTCAGCCGGTCTCGACGAGACCCTGTGGGGCGCGCGCTCCTTCGGCAAGCTCAGGGCAGTGCTCTCGCCCGCGATGAACTGCGAGCCGCTGAAGAGACTGGAGCGCTGGTTTGGTGACGGAGGCGCAAGGTCCCTCCACTCGCTCTCCCTCGCATGCTCGGTCGCGCTCGGTCGGGATGACATAACGACGGGAATGGGTGATTGAGGCCGCTCCCTCCGGCAACTTATAATAGAGAGATTCCGCAGCGCTCACGGAGGCCGTAGTGGGGAGGCCGGAGTGTCGGAGCGCTGCCAGGGACGAGTTCATTCCTGCCGATGTCAAACGACAGCATCATTGTTCGCGGGGCCCGGGTCCACAATCTCAAGAACATTGATTTTGAGATCCCGCACAACACCTTGACCGTGGTGACGGGCGTCTCCGGCTCGGGCAAGTCGTCGCTGGTGTTCGACACCATCTACGCCGAGGGCCAGCGCCGCTACGTGGAGTCGCTCTCCGCCTACGCCCGCCAGTTTCTGGAGCGCATCGAAAAGCCGGATGCCGACGTGATTGACGGCATCGCCCCGGCGGTGGCCATCCGGCAGAAGAACACCACGCGCAACCCGCGCTCCACCGTGGCCACCGCCACCGAAATTTACGACTACCTGCGCCTGCTGTTTGCCCGAGTGGGCCGCACCTATTGCGTGAATTGCGGGACGGAAGTCC
>DASVBI010000056.1:0-6624 GCA_036375915.1 Terriglobales bacterium
TGGAATACCTGCACGTGCCCCACGATGTGGATATCCCCTCGGAACGACAGCTGCTGCTGGCCAGCAGGTCGGCTTCGGCAAAAGATCTGGAGGAAGGCTCACCCGACCGGCTGGGAGCGCCCCTGGACATTCCTGCTGACGATACGGCAACAGTTCCACCCCCCGCGCCGGCAACTGCCGCCTCGCGGGAGGGCAGACAGAGCGATTTCGCCGTGCACCCGGCGGCAGCAGTAAGCGCGGAAGCGGTGGCCACACCCGCCAGCAAGCCGGAAAACAAACTGCCAGACGCACCGGCTCCCCTGCCGAGTTCCGGAACCGTGGTTCTGGAGGTGGAGCAGGGCGGCATCGTGGTGCCGTCATTCCTGGGTAAGCCGCTGCGCGCCGCCATCGAAACGGCGCAGAACAGCGGCATTGAAATTGACGCCATAGGCGATGGCGTGGCCCGCGACCAATCTCCCCCAGCGGGTTCGCACGTGCCGGCGGGCGCGCGCGTGGAGGTCAGGTTCGAGCAATAGGCACGCCCGGCCACTGGTCATTAGTCGTTAGCCGGCAGCAAAACGCCCCGTCGCGCGTGCTGTGCTAACGACCAAGGAGCAACGACCGACGACGGGCGCGGAGAGTATGCTCATTCCTTCACCTTGCTTCCCTTAGGAGTGTGCGATGACTATCGAAGAACGCCTGACTAAGCTCGAGATCCAGAACCGACGGCTGAAACAGGGAGTTGCGGCGGGGCTGGTGGTGGTTGTGGCGGCGCTGTGCATGGCCCAGGCGGCGCCTGCCCCGGAGGCGTTGGAAGCTACGCATTTTGTCCTGCGCGACCCCCAGGGGCGGGAGCGGCTGCGCATCGAGGTGGCGCGCGACGGCAATCCCACCATCAATGTTCTCGACCAGGAAGGCAGGCTGCGTTCTTCGCTGGGGCCGCACGGCATCAGCTTTTACGACGAGACAGGCCGCATGCGCACCACGCTGATGAGCGATCTGCTCTACATGTCGGACGAGCGAGCGCATGAAATTGCCCATCTGCAGGGCGACATGCACGGCGTCGAATTGCTGCTGTTTAGCGGGCTGGGCTCGGGCTCGACTGTGTTGCGCGCGGATCCTTCTGGCTCGCAGCTGAAGCTGACCGGCAGCGGCCAGCAGAAGCTGCTGCGGCCAGGGGACTAAAAGGGCTGCGGCCCGGGCGCGTCAGCCGCTGGCTGTGGGCGCTTTATAATGTGCTAAAGGGATGACCTTCCAACAACTTCTGGACGGGGTGGAGGTCCTGGCGCAGGCCGGCGACGCCGAGGTCAGCGGTGTGGAATATGATTCCCGCCGCGTGCAGCCGGGGTGTCTGTTCGTGGCCATGCAGGGGGAGAGCAGCGACGGCAACAAATTTATTGCCGCGGCTGTGGCCGCCGGGGCGGTGGCCGTGGTTAGCGACGCACCCAGTTTCGTTCCGCCCACAGGCATTGCTGCCTGGGCCCGGGCGGCACACGGGCGGCGCGCCCTGGCCCGGTTGAGCGCCAACTTTTATCAGCGCCCGGCGGAGAACCTGGCCATTACCGGCATAACCGGCACCAACGGCAAGAGCACCACCGCATACCTGATCGAATCCATTTTGCAAGCGGTGGGACGGAGCGCGGCGCTGGTAGGGACCATCGAGTACCACGTGGCCGGCAAAGTTCTGCCGGCGCCGCACACCACACCGGAATCGCTGGAGCTGAACCGGATGTTCGCCGAGGCGCGGCAAGCTGGCGCCAGCGAAGTTGTGATGGAGGTCTCATCCCACGCGCTGGCCCAGGAGCGCACCTTCGGCATTCCCTTCGACGTGGCCGTATTCACCAACCTGACGCGCGATCACCTGGATTACCACCACACCTTCGAAGAGTATTTCGCGGCCAAGCAGAAACTGTTCGAGGGCTGCGGCACGGAGCCGCCACGGGTGGCGGTACTTAACCTGGATGACGAATACGGCGCTCGCCTGGTACCGCTGAGCAGAAAGAAAAAATCTCAAGTGGTGGGCTACGGGCTGGCGCGGGGCGAATTCTGCGCCCGCGACGTGGAGATTACGCCGCGGGGCACGCGCTTTCGGATGATTACTCCCTTGGGTGACTTGCCCATTTTTTCGCCACTCATTGGCAAGATAAACGTCTATAACGTGTTGGCCGCGGCTGCCGCCGGCTGGGCACGGGGCTGCAACGGCGATGGCATCGCCCGGGGAGTGGGCGCCCTGGCTCGGGTGCCGGGAAGGTTTGAGCTGGTGGACTGCGGCCAGCCGTTCACGGTGGTGGTGGATTACGCGCACACCGACGACGCCCTGCGCAACCTGACCGCGCTGGCGCGTGAGTTCGTCAGCCGGGGTCAGCATAAGGCGCGGGTGATCACCCTGTTCGGCTGCGGCGGCGACCGCGACCGCGCCAAGCGCCCCTTGATGGGCGAAGCCGCCGGAGTGGGCAGCGATTTCGTGGTGCTCACTTCCGACAATCCGCGCAGCGAGGACCCGCTCACGATTATCAACGATGCGCTGACCGGACTGCAGCGCACAGAGACGCGTTACGTCACCGAGCCTGACCGCCGCAAGGCCATTCTGCTGGCGCTGGGCGAGGCGCGCGCGGGCGACCTTGTGCTGCTGGCGGGCAAAGGCCACGAGAAGGTGCAGGTTACGCGTGCCGGCTCGGCGCCGTTTGACGATGTGGAGGTGGCGCGCGCCGCGCTGGTTACGCTGGGCTATTGCGAAGAGGCCAGTCCGGCTTCCAGGGCCGTGGGGAGCGACTCTTGAAACTGCCGCTGGCCCGCATCAGCGAATTCATTTCCGGGGCCGGGAAATTTGACCCTGCGGCTGTTGCCCAGGGCTACTCCATTGATTCGCGCACCCTGCAGCCCGGCGAGCTGTTCTTTGCCGTGAAAGGCGAGCGGCTGGACGGGCACGATTTTGTCGCCCAGGCGCTGGAGCGGGGCGCGGCGGCGGCGGTGGTGCGCGCCGACCGGCTGGAGCGGTTTCCTTCGCCCGCCCGCCTGATCGCCGTGGAAGACGCGCTGGCGGCCCTGCAGAAGCTGGCGGCTTCTGTGCGCCGCGCCTGGGGCAAGCCGGTGGTGGGCATTACCGGTTCGGCGGGAAAGACCACCACCAAGGAAGCCATCGCGCACCTGCTGGCCACGCGCTTTCGTGTGCACAAGTCGGAAGGCAATCTGAACAACCACTTCGGGCTGCCGCTCATGCTGCTGCGGCTGGAGCCGGAGCACGATGTGGCCGTGATCGAGATGGGCATGTCGCACCTGGGCGAAATCCGCGAACTGGCTGGCATTGCCCAGCCGGAGATAGGGGTGGTGACCTGCGTCGCACCGGTGCACCTGGAGTTTTTTAACTCGGTGGCGGAGATAGCGCGCGCCAAGTGCGAGCTGGTGGAATCACTGCCGGCGGACGGTGCGGCGGTGCTCAACGCGGACGACGAATATGTCTCGCAATTTGGGCGCGACTTTCCCGGCAAGGTGGTGACGTTCGGGGTACGGAATCCGGCCAGCGTGCGGGCGGAGGAACTGGAGCTTCGCGGCGCTCAGGGTTCGGCGTTCAAAATTGTTGCCGGCGGCAGCCGCGAGCCCGCGGTCCTGCCCCTGGTGGGGGCGCATAACATTCCTAACGCCCTGGCGGCGGTGGCGGTGGCACTGGAGCGGGGTATCCCCCTGGTAGAGGCGGCGGCCGCGCTGGCCGGCCTGGCTCCGGCGGACAAACGCGGCCAGATTATCGAGGTGGCCGGAGCGACCGTCATCAATGATTGTTACAATTCGAATCCAAAAGCCCTCGATGCCATGGTAGATGCTCTGCTAGCCCTGCCGGCGCAGCGCCATATTGTGGTTGCGGGAGAGATGCTGGAGTTGGGCCCGACCGGCCCCGAACTGCACGCCGAGTGCGGCCGGCGCATGGCAAAGCGGGGCGTGAATGTGCTGGTAGGAGTGAGAGGCGCGGCCGAGCACATGGTGGAAGGGGCGCGCAAAGCGGGGTTGCGGGCGGAGTTCATGGTGGCGCCGGAAGACGCGGGCGAGTGGCTGGCCCGGGAAGCGCGTCCTGGGGACGTGGTGCTGCTCAAGGCTTCGCGGGGAGTGCGTCTGGAAAGGGCTCTGGAACGCTGGCGGGAGCGGGCGACCGCGCCAGCCAGGAGGGTGTAGCGCCGGCGCGTGGCCGGCTGTTTGGCGGGCGCCACCAGCATTGCAGGGCTGCGGCTCCGCAGGGAGGACGATTGCTCTACTGGTTGCTGTACCTGAAACTATTCCATTATTTTTCGCCCTTCCGCATTTTCCGGTTTTTGACCTTCCGCACCGCCTTTGCCAGCCTGACGGCGCTGTTTACGGGGTTGATTATCGGGCCGCTGGTAATCAGGCGCCTGCGTGAATTTCAGATCGGACAGTTCATCCGCGAGGAGGGCCCGCAGGCGCACCACAAGAAAGCCGGCACCCCCACCATGGGCGGAGTGCTGATTGCCATTTCCATCGTCGTTCCCACGCTTTTGTGGGCTGACCTGAGCAACAAATTCATTTGGGTGGCCGTGCTTTCCACCGTGGCTTTTGCCGGCATCGGCTTCGCCGACGATTACCTGAAGACGGTGCACCGCCGCAACTTGGGCCTGACCGGGCGCACCAAGCTGCTGCTGCAGATCACCAGCAGCGCGCTTATCGCCATTGCCCTGATCGGACTGCAGACGCGCGGCCTGTACTCCACCAAGCTCATCGTACCCTTCGTGAAGACCTTCCGGCCGGACCTGGTGGTGGACCGCTGGATGGCCATTCCGCACATGTGGCTGTTTTCATTCCTGCCCTTCATCGGTTTTGTGGTGCTGGTGATCGTGGGGTCCAGCAATGCGGTGAACCTGACCGACGGACTGGACGGTCTGGCCATAGGCTGCACCATTATTGCCGCCGGCGCCCTGGCGGTGCTGACCTACATCAGCGGCCATGCCGCCTTCGCCAACTACCTGGAACTGCAGCGCATGCCGCAGGTGGGCGAGTTGACCATATTCTGCGGCGCCATGGTGGGCGGGGCCATCGGCTTTCTCTGGTACAACGCGCACCCGGCGGAAGTGTTTATGGGCGACGTGGGTTCGCTGGCGCTGGGCGGCGCTATAGGGACGGTGGCGGTCATCATCAAGCAGGAGTTGCTGCTGCCGTTTATTGGGGGGATTTTCGTGGTGGAGGCGCTGTCGGTCATCCTGCAGGTAGCCTCCTACAAGCTGCGCCACAAGCGCATTTTCAAGATGGCGCCGCTGCACCATCACTTTGAGCTGCTGGGCTGGTCGGAGTCGAAGATTATTGTGCGCTTCTGGATCGCGTCGCTGGTGTTTGCGCTGTTTGCGCTCACCACGCTGAAGTTGAGGTAGCGTAGCGCGGGCATGGCAGAATGGCGTGCAGGGTAGTTATTAGGTAGTTGGCCGTTGGTCCTTGGTCGTTGGCTTGAGTCTTAAGGATCAGCGTCAGGGCCGACAGCCGAAGACCGAGAGCCACGAAGCTAGCCAGCCAGTGAGCTAGACCGCTTGAACCTGAAAAACCAACGCGTGCTGGTGGTAGGCCTGGGCAAGTCAGGAGTGGCCTCCGCCCTTTTTCTGAAAGAACGGGGAGCGAGAGTCACCGTCTCCGACACCAAGAGCGAGGACGAACTGCGCGGGGAAATTCCCAAGCTCCTGGATGCCGGCGTCACGGTGGAAACCGGCGGTCATGGGGAGCGCACCTTTCGCGGCCAGGAGCTGATTGTGGTCAGCCCGGGGGTGCCGGTGGATGTGCCGCTGCTGGAGCAGGCGCGCGAGTTGGGCATCCCGGTAATCGGCGAAATTGAACTGGCGGCGCGCTTCCTCAAGGGCCGCATTGTGGCCATCACCGGCTCCAATGGCAAGACCACCACCACCGCCCTGACGGGCGAGGTCATATCCATGGGCGGGTGGGAATCGCTGGTGGGCGGCAACATTGGAACCGCCGCCATCTCCCTGGTGGAGGAGAGCACCGACGACAGCTACGTGGTGCTGGAGGTTTCCAGCTTCCAGCTCGAGACCATCCAGGCCTTTCATCCATTCATTGCGGTGGTGCTCAACATTACCCCCGACCACCTCGACCGGCACAGCACCTTCCAGGCTTACGTGGATGCCAAGGCGCGCATCTTCGAAAACCAGACAAGCTCAGACTTTGCCGTGCTCAATGCTGACGATCCCACCTGCGTGGGCCTGGCGAGCCGCACTAAGGCACGAAAAGTCTGGTTCAGCCGAAAAAAGGAAGTGGAAACCGGTGCTTTGGTCCGGAATGCCCAGATCGTTTACCGCGACGGCGGCCAGGAACACGACATCATGCCGGTGAGCGAAATCAAGCTAAAAGGCTCTCACAACCTGGAAAACGTGCTGGCGGCGGTGTGCGCGGGCATGTTGACCGAGACCGAGCCCTCGCGAATCCGGCGCGCGGTACAGGAATTCAAAGCCGTCGAGCACCGCCTGGAGTATGTGGCCACGGTGCGCGGGGTGGAGTTCTATAACGACTCCAAGGCCACCAACGTGGATGCCACTATCAAGGCGCTGGAGTCATTTCCTGCCAACATTCACCTGATTCTCGGCGGCAAGGACAAGGGCAGCGACTACACCGTGCTCAAGCCCCTTCTGAAGGAGCGGGCCCGGC
>DASVBI010000279.1:0-6865 GCA_036375915.1 Terriglobales bacterium
TGGAATAAGTGGGATTAGGCGGCGGAGACCGTAACCGAGCTCGAAGCCGCTAAATTATTGGTTCTAAAGATTTTGTTTTTAAATTCTTTATTTGCAGGATTCTGCTGGCCAGCCACGAGCTCAACTGATTGATTTAAAAGATCCGCTCTCGCAACAAGGGGGGTGGGGCCCCCGGCAGCAAACTCGCCGCTTCGTGTAACATCAATGTTCTCCCATGCCCCCCATCATCGTAGCTGAGGACCTGCGCAAAACCTATCACGTTGGCAAAGTGGAGGTACCGGCGCTGCGCGGGGTGTCCTTCAGCGTGGATAAAGGCGAATTTGTCGCCGTGGTGGGGCCCTCGGGCAGCGGCAAGTCCACGCTCTTTTACCTGTTGGGCGGCCTGACCCACGCCGATTCAGGGCGGGTGGTAGTTGACGGTGCGGACTTTGCCAGGCTCTCTGACGCCCAGCGCACCCAGATGCGCAAGCGCAAAATAGGCTTCGTCTTCCAGAAGTTCAACCTGCTCCCCACCCTGGACGCCTACTCCAACATCGCCATCGCTCAGGACATCGCCGGCGCCAACTCCAAAAAGGATGACGAACTCTTTAAACGCATCGTGGAGATGCTGGGCATCGCGCAGCGGCTGCGGCACCGCCCCTCCGAGCTTTCCGGCGGTGAACAGCAGCGCGTTGCCCTGGCCCGGGCGCTCATCAACCGGCCAGCAATTGTGCTGGCGGACGAGCCTACCGGCAACCTCGACAGCAAGAACTCGGAAGTCGTGCTGCAGATGCTGCGCCATTCCCAGAAAGAACTGGGCCAGACCGTGCTGATGATCACCCACAACCCCGAAGCCGCCGCTTATGCCGACCGCATCATCCATATGCGCGACGGCCAAATCGTGGAGCAGGGGGTAACGTAAGCCGGTGGAATGAGGTTTCAAAGTTTCGGTACGAATCTGTAATGGTTAAGAAACCGTGAAACCTCCGAAACCTCTGACCCCTTCCCGACACCAAACGTCTGATTTGTCATGCTGAGCGAGCGCGAGTCGAAGCACCTTGCGGTTTGATTTGTAAGAAACACAAGGTCCTTCGATTCGGACGGGTATCTGTCTGGCCCGTCCTCACTCAGGATGACGTTGTTTCCCAACTACCAGCTACCAACTACCAGCTACTAGAATGTACCCATGGACGATCTTCGCACCCCCATTCTTCCCGGCACCGCGGCTTCCGACTACGAACGCTATCTGCGCACCGACGAGTTGCTGGCGCTGCAGAAGCCGCCGGAAGAGATGCTGCATAAAGACGAGCTCACCTTTCAGGTGGTGCATCAGGCCTCCGAACTGCTGCTGAAGGGCGCGGCCTGGGAACTGGAGCGCGCGCTGGACCACCTGGAGCAATCCGACTTCGCCAACTGCTCACGACTCCTCCGCCGCGCCAATCTGGAGATTGACTATCCCATCAGCCTGCTGCACGTGCTGGAAACCATCACCCCCTACGACTACCACCTGATCCGCGCCGGCCTGGGACACGGCAGCGGGCTCGACTCCCCGGGCTTCCTGGCCCTGCTGCACGTGGGGCCGCGCCTGGGCCGCGCCTTCGATGCCCAGTTGCAGCGCAAGGGTGTGACGGTGGAGGAGATGTATCGCCATCACCAGAAGAATTTTGGCCTGCATGATGTGGCCGAGAGCCTGCTGGATTTTGACGAGCGGGTGCAGATTTTCCGCTTTCATCACCTCAAGCTGGCCCAGCGCATTATCGGCGGCGGCGTGGTGGGGACCATGGGAACGCCGGTCGAGGTTTTGCAGCAGCGCCAGGAGCACGTTTTCTACAAGGGATTGTGGGACGCGCGCAACGAAATCACGGCCAAAATCACGGAACAGTGGGAGCGCGAGGGACGCAAGTAAGGCAGCCAAAGGGGCGACATTGCGCCGTTGAGCCGCGTCAATCCGCGTGCATCCGCGGCGGAAGGCGTCGTTTTTGGCGTGATTGCCCCTGCTTTTGCTCTCATTTATAATCGAAGCTGCCGAGCGGGAGTAACTCAGCGGTAGAGTGCGACCTTGCCAAGGTCGAAGTCGCGGGTTCAAATCCCGTCTCCCGCTCCAGAGCTTCCAACCCTCGCCCTGGGCGGGGGTTTTTTCCGTGGCGCGGTAGCCAAGTGGTAAGGCCGAGGTCTGCAAAACCTCTATCGCCGGTTCGATTCCGGCCCGCGCCTCCAAATTCTCCCCCAAGGGAATGGTGCTTCGGGATCCTTCGCCTTCGGCTCAGGATTTCGCCTGCGGGCTCCCACTCGTCGCCTGCGGCGACTCGTTCACGCCCGCAAAGCGGCTCAAGTTCGATTCCGGCCCGCGCCTCCAGCCCTTCCTCAAACCCCACCCTGGTCATACCACCGTATGTCTAGACTGCCCTGTTTTTGCACATTTTTGCGCTGTTGACTTCGCCGCCATGCGGCCTTAGAGTCAGCAACAATCTTAGGAGCCTTGACTGTGTCGCGTTCTCCCGCCGTGCTCTGCATTGACGACAACGTGCTTGGACTAGCCGTCCGTAAAGCCATGCTGGAGACCCGCGACTACACGGTTTTTACCGCCGACAATGGACCGGCGGGACTTGCAATCGCCGTGCGCGAATCCCTTGATCTGGTGGTCCTAGACTACGAGATGCCGGAGATGGATGGCAGCCGCGTGGCGCAGCAGTTGCGCCGGGATTGCCCCAGCGTTCCTATTCTGCTGCTGACCGGTTACCCCGGACGAATCCCCAAATCGCTGCTGACCGCCGTGGATGCCTTCGTGGTTAAGGGCAGCCCGCCGAATGTTTTCCTCAACGAAGTGGAGCGCATCGCCCGAGCCGAAAGAGCCGCGCCCGAGCCGCAATCAACAGCGCCCGCCGCCCGGCGCAGAAAACGTCCCAAGCAACCGCGTGCCGTGCCGGCGCGTTCCCGGCAATCGCTGCCTGGTTGCCGCCAAAAGCGCAAGCGTTAATTTCGAGAGAATCTGCGCGCCCAGGCCGGTGATCAGACGGTGCGATTTACATCACCGGAAGCGCGCAAGCTGCTCTCTCCGCGGACCACGGAAAGCCGCATGAAATCGCTCGCGCCGATGATGCGGAGAATGATGCCCACCACCAAGGGAAACCGCCGCCGGGCGGGATCATGCACGATGGCTGGGGCGGAAAGCTGATACTGCACGCCGCGAGTTTCCAACCTGCAACCTCCGGCCGCCAGCACGTTTTGCACCCAATGAGCCTCCTGCCCGTAGGTGAGCGCGATCAGAAATTCATCAGGCCCGCCAAAAACGTTAACCGGCGTCCGGTAGAGCCGGCGTGACTTTCGCCCCACATGGGTAAGCATGCCGAAACCGGGCAAGCGG
This sequence comes from Terriglobales bacterium, assembly GCA_036375915.1. Taxonomy (GTDB): domain Bacteria; phylum Acidobacteriota; class Terriglobia; order Terriglobales; family Acidobacteriaceae; genus JAICWP01. The sequence continues at coordinate 3,344 of DASVBI010000279.1, forward strand.
GTGGCGAATCGGCCGGTGATGCGGTTGGTCACCGCCTGATTGAAAGCTGCCACCCACCGCTTGCGGAACCTGATGAGGAGGATGGGAGCGAGCGTTACCGCCACCGCGATGACTAGTACGGCCAACGCCATGGGAAAGCATCCTATAGTTGCTACTTCGCAGCACGCGCCCCGGAGGGCCGCCTAGGTCCCAAATCGAGCGGCGGCACGAGCCTTGGCTTTGGCGGCCTCTTCTTCGCGGCTTTTGGGCGGCGCGTTGGTCTGCAGGGAGCCCAGCAGCTCTCTGGAGAGCGCGGCTATCTCCTCCACCGCCGCCTCGAAAGCCGCTTCGTTCGCCTTGGAAGGCCTGGTAAATCCGCAAATCTTGCGCACAAACTGCAGCGAAGAGGCGCGGATTTCCTCGTCCGTAACCGGCGGATCAAAGTTGAAGAGAGTTTTTATGTTCCTGCACATTCGCCAAACCTCAATGGGGCCTGGGGGATTCAGGCAGTCTGAGGGCCGTCTCTATCTTACTAGCTGCGGCGTCCTCTTAGCCTCAGTTGTGCGCTGAATCGAGGAGGTTCACGACCTGAACGGCGACGGTAAGGTCGGCGCCGGCGTCCCCCGCCTGGTACTGGTGGATCGCGTCAATTTTACGGCCCTGTTTAAGCAGGGCTTTCAGTTGCGCAAGCCCTGGGCCTTTTACCTTGGCGGCAAGCGCCTGGGGGCGCTATTGCTCCAAGATCCGCTGAGCACGCTTCCTTGCGCCAGGTGTTGGTAAGGTAAGCTACTAAGATGAAAAGACAAGGCGCGGTACCCAAGTGGTAAGGGAGAGGTCTGCAAAACCTTTATACGGCGGTTCGATTCCGCCCCGCGCCTCCAGCTTTTCCTAGACCCGGCATAAAGGCCAGGGGTTACATAGCGGCTCCAAGCATCCGCGAATGACTCCCGCAAGTATCCCTTGGCAACTTGTGCCTCCAGCCGGACAGTCCGGGGGGCAACATCGTACTTGCGCAGGAAGCGGGCCAGCTTGTTCTTGCCCAAGCCTTCGCCGTGGTCCCAATCCGCCCATGGCGAACTCTCGATGTCCCGCAGCTTGGCGATCATGTCCTCGGAGGTGATCTTGTCATCGGCGCGATCATCGAAGATGGTGCGGATGTCGGCCAGTAGCTGCACGCCGATCGAGGCATCCTCCGCAGCGGTGCTAGCGAATACCTCCAGGGCGGCTGTGCGAATCCTCTGCGGCCATTCCCCACCCGCTGCCTCCGCAATGGCCAGCAATGGCTCAAGGCCATCCTGCCGGCGATCGCTGAGATTTTCAGGAAGTGCCAGCCGCGCTTCTCTGAGTTCCCCGATTATGCCGGACGCCCATTCGAATACTCGCTCGCGCAGCTCATCGGCTCCCGGCTTGACGTCGCGGCGCCGGAAACGCGCAACCCGTTCCCCGGGGGCCTGCCGCTTCGGGTAGATGGGAATGGAGCGGTCCATTACCGTGTCTGGCAGGTTTTTGCCGATGCCGGCAATCGCTTTCGGACAATAGGTGCGAAAGTCCTTGAAGGTGATGCTGGCGCCCGCGCCTACACAACAACTTGCTACGTCGTCCTCGCAGTGGCCGGTGTTGGTAGGAGGAAAAGAGGACCCGTACGTACGCTGGGATTTATTTAGAGCAAGACAACATCAGCGACACGCAGAAATTGAAAACATCAATCAGCAGTGTCAGCTGTGGCGATAGCACACCTCGAGGGTGCGCTTGGCGCTTGTCACGACGACGCTTACAAGCTCAGCGGTCTTTAAATCTCACTTCATAGGAGTGAACGTGCAACGACGGTCAATGTGGGAGCGAGAAGCTGATAAGGTTGCTGGCTGAAGCGATGGCCACGTATTGGGTGCCATTCAAGGAGTAGGTCATCGGCGAAGCATGCATGATCTGGCCAGTGTTGAAGTGCCAGAGACTGCGGCCAGTGTGTGCATTCACCGCCTCCAGATATCCGGCATCGTCGCCGAAGAACAGGATACCTCCGGCGGTGGTGAGTGTTCCGCCCCACGAATCGCCGCGACCCACTTGGGGATAGCGCCAAACTATTTTGCCGTCGGGCACCGAAAGGGCGAGCAGGACTTTCTGGGCATGCTCGTCCGGAGCGAGTTTTGTGCCGGTGCCGTAGTAAGTCTCGCCGCGTGTAAAGGGTTTTGGGCTGGAGAAGAACACATTGCAACTCTCCAGCGCCATGACATAGAAGAGGCCAGTGTCAGGATTGTAAGAGGGGGAAAACCAGTTGGTGGCTCCATCGATTCCGGGGCAGATATACGTACCTTTCGCTGTCGGTATCTGGCCCGACAGCATGGGTCGGCCCGATGCATCGATTCCCTTCGCCCAATTCACCTTTTCGACAAATGCATTCGCATGAAGAAACGTGCCATTGGTGCGATCAAGCACGTAGAAGAAACCATTGCGGTTGGCCTGCACTAATAAATGCCGAACTGTGCCGTGCTCGCGCGCATCCACCAGGACCGGGGTTTCGTTGGCATCGTAGTCGTACAAATCGTGCGGAGTGAATTGGAAATACCATTTCAACTTGCCCGTGCTCGCATCGATGGCCAAGACCGAGGCAGTATAGAGGTCATCGCCAGGCCGCGTGTCACCTATAAAATCGGGCGCGGCATTACTCGTCGTCCAATACAGGGTGTCGAGTTTTGGATCATAAGTGCCGGGCATCCAGGTTGTGCCGCCGCCATGCAGATAAGAATCACCGGGCCAGCTGGAGGAGCCGAATTCGCCGGGCCCGGGAATAGTCCAGAGGCGCCACTTCCTTTTGCCAGTCAGAGCATCGTAAGCGGCGACAAAACCGCGCACGCCCGAGTCGCCGCCGGAGGTGCCGACAATGACGGCGTCTTTCACAACCAGGGGAGCGCTGGTAGCGCCATAATGTTTCGCCTTGTCGGCATATGCAACGTCCCATTGAAGTCCTCCGGAGCGGGCATCCAGGCAAAGCAAGTGGGCGTCGTCAGTTTCCATGTACACCGAGTTTTGCCACACGGCAACGCCGCGGTTCTTGTGACCTGCGGCATCGTCGAGCAATCCCGAACTCACCGGCCGTTCGTGGTGCCAGAGAACTCGCCCGGTGCGAGCGTCGAGGGCGAAGGCGTCGTTTGCGGAGGTAACATACATGATGCCGCGTACCACTACGGGCGTAGCTTCCATGCGTTCGGAGTTTCCGGGATGGAACAGCCAAGCAGCGCGAAGCTGCGAGACATTCGCGGTATCGATCTCCTTGAGAGCGCTATAGCGGCGCCCGGTATAGTCCCCGTTGTAGGAGGTCCAGTTGGCGCCAACCGGCTGCACCAGCAGATCCTGCTCGGTCACGTCGGTCGTCGCGCTAAGATGAGGTTGACCGCTCTGCCACGCAGCAGGCGGTGCGGCGAAAATCAACAAAAAGGCAGGCAGGACCAACGCAAGCCTACTGGTCGCGTTCATTGCAGCGATTCTCTTGTGATCTGGATTTCTCCAAGAGAGCCACGGTCCAGCCCTTTCGCGTCCTGCAGGTGG
>DASVBI010000481.1:0-4445 GCA_036375915.1 Terriglobales bacterium
ATGGAGCCAGCGGCAAAGTGAAGCGGCCGGGCCTGTGGGAGCTGCCCATGGGCACCACCGTGCGCGAGCTGCTGGAAGAGCACGCGGGGGGCATGCGCGAGGGCTTGCGCTTCCGCGGCCTGCTGCCGGGGGGCGCTTCCACCGATTTCCTGACCGGTGAACACCTCGACGTTGCCATGGACTTCACGGCGCTGCAGAAAGTGGGCAGCCGGCTGGGCACGGGCACCATGATTGTGCTCGATGACCAGACTTGTCCCGTGGGCATGGTGTGGAATCTGGAGAAATTTTTTGCCCAGGAATCCTGCGGCTGGTGCACGCCCTGCTGGAGCGGGTTGAACTGGACGGAGCGCACCTTGCGCGCCCTGGAAGAAGGACAAGGCCGGGAAGGCGACCTGGAAAAGCTGGCGTACCAGACCTGGTTCAACGCACCGGGCAATACGTTCTGCGCGCTGGCGCCGGGCGCGGCGGAGCCGCTGCAGAGCGGGCTGAAATATTTTCGCGAAGATTTTGAGCGCCACATCCGCGAGAAACGCTGTCCCTGGAAATAGGCATGGCGACTGTTTACATTGACGGCAAGCCCTGCCCGGCCGACCCGGCGCAGAACATGCTGTCCACTTCGCTCACGCTGGGCTTCAACCTGCCGTATTTCTGCTGGCATCCGGCGATGGGCTCGGTGGGCGCCTGCCGCCAGTGCGCGGTTAAGCAGTTCCGAGATGAGAACGACACCCGGGGCAAACTGGTGATGGCCTGCATGACTCCGGCGGCCGAGGGCACGCGCATTGCCATCCAGGATCCTGAAGCCATCAAGTTCCGCGCCGGCGTGATTGAAGGGCTGATGCTGAACCACCCGCACGACTGCCCGGTGTGCGACGAAGGCGGCGAATGTCACCTGCAGGACATGACGGTGATGACCGGCCACGACTACCGCCGCTCTCCCTACGAGAAGCGCACTTTCCGCAACCAGTACCTGGGCCCGCTGGTGAACCAGGAGATGAACCGCTGCATCCAGTGCTACCGCTGCGTGCGCTTTTACCGCGAGTATGCGGGCGGGCGGGACTTCAACTCCTTCGTGCTGCGCAACCTGGTTTTTTTTGGCCGCCACAAGGATGGGGTGCTGGAGAACGAGTTCAGCGGCAACCTGGTGGAAGTGTGTCCCACGGGCGTGTTCACCGACGCGACCCTGAAGCGCCACTACACGCGCAAGTGGGACCTGCAGTTTGCGCCCTCTATTTGCACCCACTGCGGGCTGGGCTGCAACACCAGTCCGGGCGAGCGCTACGGCATGCTGCGGCGCATGGTGAACCGCTACAACGGGGAGGTGAACGGATATTTCCTCTGCGACCGCGGCCGCTACGGCTACGAGTTCGTTAACAGCCCGCAGCGCATCCGCCAGCCGCTGTTGCGCCGCCAAGGAATCGCGCAGCCCGCCGGCCGTAAAGAAGCATTGCAGGCGGCGCGGGAATTGGTTGCCGGCAAGCAGAGCGTGATCGGCATCGGCTCGCCCCGGGCTTCGCTGGAGGCGAACTTTGCCCTGCGCACGCTGGTAGGGCCGGAGAATTTCTTTGCCGGCATGGCGGACGAGGAATACCAGATGCTGGCGAAGATGATCAGCATCTTGCGCACCACGCCGGCGCGCACGCCCTCGCTGCGGGAAATCGAGCTATGCGACGCGGTGCTGTTGCTGGGCGAGGACCCAACCAACTACGCGCCACGCCTGGCGCTTGCTCTGCGCCAGTCGGTGCGGCAGCAGCCGTTCGCCATGACCGACAAGCTCAAGATTCCACGCTGGCTGGACCACGCCGTGCGCGAAACGGTGCAGGACGAGAAAGGCCCGCTATTCATCGCCTCGCCACAGGCCACCCGCCTGGACGATGTTGCCGCCCGGAGCTTCCGCGGGGCGCCCGCTGACATTGCCCGGCTGGGATTTGCGGTGGCCCGGGCTCTCGACCAGAGCGCGCCCGCCACGGGCATGTCGGGGGAGGCGGTGGCCCTGGCCACGCAGATTGCGCAGGCGCTCCGCAAGGCGCAGCGGCCGCTGGTGGTTGCCGGAGGTGGTCTGAACAGCGCGGCCATTGTGGAGGCGGGCGCGAACGTGGCTCGAGCACTGCATGGAGCCGGCAAGGATGCGCGGCTGAGCTTCACCGTGCCCGAGTGCAACAGCATGGGGCTGGCGCTGATGGGCGCTGCCCCCCTGAGCGCCGTATTGCAAGCGATCAAGAATGCGGATGCCGTTGTGGTTCTGGAAAACGATCTTCAACGCCGCTTGCCGCCGCCGGCTTGGCGCGAATTTTTCGACCAGGCGTTCCATGTGATTGCGCTCGACTGCCTTTCCAATGCCACCACCGGGCGCGCCGAAGTGGTTCTGCCCGCCGGCACGTTTGCCGAATCGGACGGCACGCTGGTGAGCAGCGAGGGCCGCGCCCAGCGCTTCTTCCAGGTGTTCGTTCCGCAGGGCGAGATGCAGGAGAGCTGGCGCTGGCTGCGCGACCTGGCGGCGGTTTGCGGCCGCGTAGAGATGGCCGGCTGGCAGGAGCTTGACGACGTGATTGTCGCGCTCTCCAACGCAATTCCCGAAGTGGCCGGCATGGTAAACGCAGCGCCGTTTTCCGGCCTGCGCCTGGCGGGCGAAAAAGTGCCGCGCGAGCCCCACCGCTACAGCGGGCGCACCGCCATGCACGCCAATATCAGCGTGAGCGAACCCAAGCCGCCCGACGATCTCGATTCGCCGCTTTCCTTTTCCATGGAAGGCTATCCCAACCAGCCGCCAGCGCCGCTGATACCGTTCTTCTGGTCTCCGGGCTGGAATTCCATTCAGTCCACAAATTTCTATCAGAAGGAAATCGCCGGGCCGTTGCGCGGGGGCGATCCGGGCGCGCGCCTGATTGAGCCCGCAACTGCCGGCAACAACGGCTACTTCACTGGCGTCCCCGAGCCATTTGCGGTCAGAGAAGACGAGTGGCTGGTGGTGCCCAGCTATCACATTTTCGGCAGCGATGAGCAGAGCCTGCAGTCTCCGCCAGTGGCCGAACTGGCGCCGAAACCCTACATCGCACTTAATCCCGGCGATGCTGAGCGCCTGGCCTTGCGGCCGGAATCGCTGGCCGAAGTGCAGCTAGAGAACGGCAGCTATCGCGTCCAAGTCCGGATTCGGCCTGATGTCCCCAGGGGTGTGGCGGCGCTGCTGGTGGGAGTGCCGCCGGTAGTGGGGGCTCGCCTGCCGGCGTGGGGCAAGCTGCAGCCGGCGGAAGTTCCCGAAGGAGGGCCGGAGCGCGCGGCATGATCAGTCCTTACCCAGCCGTGACTCTTATGGTCGTGCTGTTCGGGGCGCTGACCATCGCCGGCGGGCTGGTGTGGGCGGAGCGCCGCCTGCTGGCGCTGTGGCAGGACCGATATGGACCCAACCGGGTCGGCCCCTTCGGCCTGATGCAGACCCTGGCCGACATGATCAAGCTGTTCTTTAAAGAGGACTGGATTCCGCCCTTCGCCGATAAATGGGTGTTCATCGTGGCCCCGGGAATCGTTATGTTCACGGTGCTGATGTCGTTCGCGGTGGTGCCCTTCGCTCCCGGCATGATTATCAGCGACCTGAATATCGCGGTTCTGTTCTTCCTGGGCATGTCGTCGCTGGGGGTTTACAGCATCGTGCTGGCGGGCTGGTCGTCGGACAACAAATATGCGCTGCTGGGCGGGATGCGCGCCGCGGCGCAGATGCTCAGCTACGAAGTCTTCATGGGGCTGTCGCTCATGGGCACGGTGCTGCTGGCGGGCTCTTTCGACCTGGTGGACATTGTCAACGCGCAGCAGCACATGTGGTTCGTAGTGCCACAGTTCCTGGGCTTCCTGCTGTTCATGATTGCGGGCATCGCGGAAACCCGGCGCCTGCCCTTCGACCTGCCGGAGTCGGAAAGCGAGCTGGTGGCCGGCTACCACTCGGAATATTCAGGCATGAAATTCGGCATGTTTTTTGTGGGCGAGTACATCGGCATCCTGCTGATCTCGTCCATGATTACGGTGCTGTTTTTCGGCGGCTGGCAGGGGCCGGTGCTGCCGGGCGTCGTCTGGTATTTCCTCAAGACGTTTTTCTTTTTGGGATTTTTCATTCTTTTGCGGGCGGCGCTGCCGCGGCCACGCTTCGACCAGCTGATGGAGTGGGGATGGAAGCTGATGCTGCCGCTGGCCCTGGCCAACCTGCTGGTAACCGGGGCCGTGAAGCTGGCTTTTTTCCCGTGAGGGTGCGCGGGTGCGAGAAGGGAACCGGTAATTCATGCTGAGCATTATTCGAACTTTGTGGGACGTGTTTCTGCACGCCTTTCGCAAGCGCGTGACCATCCAGTATCCGGAGCAGAAGGCCTATCTTTCGGCGCGCTACCGCGGACGCATAATTCTTTCGCGTGATCCGGAAGGCGAGGAACGTTGCGTGGCCTGCTACCTGTGTGCCGTGGCCT
>DASVBI010000286.1:0-5479 GCA_036375915.1 Terriglobales bacterium
AATAAGGTTCGAGGGGAATGGCGGGAGCTCGACCCAGAATCAGGTCGAGCAGAAGGCGGGCGGTGGCGAGTGAAGTGGTGATGCCCAGGCCCTCGTGGCCGGTGGCGAGATAAAGCTGCTCGCGGCCGGGGCACTTGCCGATGACAGGCAGCTTGTCGGCAGTAGCGGCGCGAAAGCCGGTCCAGGCACGGATGGCGGACATGCGCGACAACTCCGGCAGGTATAGGCAGGCGCGGGCCAGCATGCCGGCAATAATGTGGTTGTCCACCGCATTGTTTTCCACGCCAAACTGGCGCGAGGAGCCGATGAGGAGCTGGCCGGTGATACGAGGCTGCACGTTGAAGGCAAAGGACTCGGTGGAGAGGGTGTGCGCGCTCTTCAAGTAGCCGAGCTCCACCAACTGGTGGCGGACAAACCCGGGATAGCGGTCGGTGATAACCAGCTGGCCTTTGCGGGGGCGCATCTCCAGGCCGGGCGTGAGCTGTGGCGCCCAGGTGCCGGCGGCGTTGATGATGGCGCCGGCGTGGAGAGTGCCACCGTGTTGAAGAATGACGGTATGGTCGCGAACCTGCAGGACTTTATCGAGGTAGAGGTCGCAGGAATGAGCCTGGGCCCGGCGCAGCAGAAAACGGGCGGCACAGGGAGCGTAGATGACCAGGTCTTCCGGAACGAGCAACGCGCCGACCAGGGCGGGACGCAGGTGAGGCTCGGCCTCGTACAAGGCGTGCGGGTCGAGGATTTCGGTGGGGACGTTGCGCGCGCCATAGTATTGCTGCTTGCGGCGCACTTCCTGCATTTCCTGGTCGTCGGCGGCAATCCAGATGGTGCCGCAGGGCATATATTCGACGTCGGACGGCAATTCGGGGGCGAGTTCGCGCCAGAGCTGCTGGGAGTAGCGGGTGAGGGCAAACTGCGGTTCGGAATCGTCCATAACGACGATGTGGCCCATGCCGGCGGAGGTGGCCCCACCGCCCACGAAGCCGGCCTCGACAACAGCGACACGCAGGCCGGCGAGGGCGCACTCGCGGGCGCAAGCGGCGCCGATGATGCCGGCGCCGATGATGAGGACGTCATAGGTGCGAGAGGTCATTTTCGCGCCGTCCCCCGGGGTGCAACCCAGATCAATCGGTGACGCCCCGACGGGGCTCGTTTATTTTCCGCGTTGTTTCCCAGGGCTTCCGTCCTGGGCTTTACTATCACGCCCCTGAAGGGGCTGCAAAACCGCAAGATCCCTCGAGTCGCGCTCCCCTTCCCGCAAAGCGGGATCGGTCGCGCTCGCTCGGGATGACAGAACGGAGGAGGCGGCCTCGGTAGGCGCGGCTGAGGCCGTGCCCTTCCGAAGAATCGTTTGTGAAACCAGCCAATACTCAGCTGTGCCTGAACAGGGGGTGGCACATTAGGCCGGCTCATTGCTGCCTGGTCACCTCCTGCTTGGCCTTGCCGGCGGCGGGGGCGCTGACTTCCACGGCGGGAGCGGCGCCGGGAAGCGGCATGACGCCGTGCTGCAGCAGGGCGCGGTTGAAGGCGGGCACGCTCTTGTCCATGAGGGCGGCGTACTCGACCTTCACTCCCGCCAGGTCTTTTTCGATGTCCTGGAGCAGGGCGTATTCCGTGTCGGTGGGCGGGAAGCCGGCGCCGCCGGCCACATCGCCGGCGCCGGGGCCGATTTCAGCGTTCAGCCAAAGCAGGTTGTAGTAGATCTGATAAGGCTCGACAAAATATTTGTCGTCGCTGGCGGTGAGGGCCTTGGACACCAGCTTGTACTCCACCGCTTCCATCTGGCGACCGGCCTTCTCCGCGGTCTGAAGAAGTTCGGGATTGCCCTTTTCGGCGCGCAACATTCCGGTGACATCATTCAGTTGCTTGCGCATCCACTCCAGGCGGTTGACCATGTCGGCGACCTCGCTGACCTCGTCGCGGATGCGCAACTGCAGCTTGACCGAAGCCTGGATTTCGGCGTCGGTGGCGGAAGCGCGGGGATCGCGCAGGATTTGGAGCGGCTGAGTGTAAATGTGGCCATCAACTGTGAGGCGGACAGTGTATTTGCCGGGCGCGGCCATGGGACCAGGCAGATCCTTGGATTCCATTCCCCAGTGGGTGATGGGGCGCGACTGCTTGCCCCAGAAGCGCGGTTCCTGCCAGATGCGGGGATTCACCTCGGGAGCGGTGCGCAAAGCGACCAGGCGCGGGCCTTCGTACTGGAGGTCCCAGTCAATGCGATTGAGGCCGGCCTTGCCGGTCGCCTTCAAGTCGCGGACGAGGTTGCCGCCGGAATCCAGGATGGCGATCTTCACCGGATCCTTGGCGGCCTGAGGCAAGGAATAAGTCAGGAAAGCGCGGCCCATAGCGGGAAAGCGCCAGACGGGGCGGGAGGCGAACAGGCGCACGCCGGTCTCCGACTGCTTGCGCGCCATCTGTTCCAAAGGCGAAATGTCGTCGAGGATGTAGATGCCGCGGCCATAAGTGGAAACCACCAGGTCGTGGAAATTGCGCTGCACCACCGCCCATGAGACGGTGGCATGGGGCAGGCCTTTCTGCAATTCGGTCCAGTGGCCGCCGTCGTCGAGCGAATAGAAGAGGCTGTTGCCGGTGCCGGCGAAGAGCAGGCCTTTCTGATTGGGATCTTCCGCGACCACGCGCACGTAGGCCAGCGGATGGCGGGGCAGGCCGCCGCTGATGAGCTTCCAGGAGCGGCCGAAGTCGGCGGTCTTATAGATGTAGGGGTCACGGTTGTCCATGAGGTGGAGGTCAACCGATATGTAGGCTGTTCCAGGATTGAAAAATGAAGGCTGAATGCTGGTGATGGTGCCCCAGGCGGGGAGGCCGGGGATACTTTTGGTGACGTTCTCCCAGCGGCCGCCGCCGTCGCGGGTGTACCAGACCTGGCCGTCGTTGGTGCCCGCCCAGAGCAGGCCCTTCTGAAGGGCGGAGGGGGCGATGGAGTAAACGACTTCGCCGTAGAACTGGCCCAGGTTGTCGCCCACAATTCCACCGGAAGAGATGATGCGGCTGGGGTCATGGGTCGAGAGATCGGGGCTGATAACAGACCAGCTCTGGCCGCCGTTGGTGGTTTTGAAAATCACCTGGCAGCCGTAGTAGACGGTATTGTGATCGAAGGGATCGATGGCCATGGGCGGAGTCCAGTGGCAGCGGTATTTCAGATTCGTGGGCGGGGACTCGAGAGTGTGCAGCCAGGGACTGACGGAGCGGGCCATTTGAGTGCGGGCATCCCAGCGGGTAACTTCGTCGCCATAGCAGGTGGCCCAGACGATGTTGGGGTCGGTAACATCGGGCAGAGTAAAACCGGATTCGCAGCCGCCCATGTGATGAGTCCAACCGGTGTCGGGACTCTCGCCGTAGTCGAGGGGGGGCGAATTGCTGGGGCCGCGCATGGTGCCATCGTCCTGCATGTTTCCATAAACGTAATAGGGGACCTGGTTGTCCACGGCGACGTGGTACATCTGGGCGATGGGCAGGGTGACGCGATGGAAGCCGCGGCCATGAACGGTGGTGATGATGAGGCCGCCATCGTCAGTAATGGCGAAACGGTCGGAGTTTTTAGGGTCAATCCAGATGTCGTGAGTGTCGCCGCCCCAGGGCACGTCGCGGAAGGTGTGGCCGCCATCGAGCGACTGGTGGAAGGCGCTGTTGGCAACCAGGACTTCATCTTCATTGCGCGGGGAAACGGCGAGGCGAATGTAGTAGCCGGCGCGGCCAATGAGGGAGCGGTCCCAGTTGACGGGGTGCCAGGTTTCGCCGGCATCGTCGGAGCGCCAGAGGGACCCCTGATCGGCGGTTTGAATGAGGGCGTAGACGCGGCTGGAATCGGTGGGGGCAACGGCCACGTCAATTTTGCCCAGCGGCGATTTGGGCAGGCCGTGGCCCTGAAGGCGAGTCCAGTTGCTGCCGCCGTCGCGTGAAACCCAGATGCCGCTCCCGGGTCCGCCACTAAGTTCAGCGTAAGTGTGCATCTCCGCCTGCCACATGCCGGCGAAGAGGAGCAGGGGATTCTGCGGGTCCATGGAAAGGCCGGAGCAACCGGTGTTCTCATCGGCGAACAGGACGCGGTCCCAGTGCTGGCCGCCATCGGTGGTGCGGTAGACGCCGCGCTCCGGCTGCGGGCCGGTGAGGCGACCGAGAGCGCAGACGAAAACGGTGTTGGCGTTCTGCGGGCTCACGATGACGCGGGCGATGCGGCCGGTGTTGTCAAGGCCCATGTGAGTCCAGGTTTTGCCGGCGTCGGTGGATTTATAAACCCCGTTGCCGGTGACGTCGGTGTCGCGGATGGCCCAGGCCTCGCCGGTCCCCGCCCAGACTACGCTGGGGTCGGAGGGCGCAACCGCGAGCGCGCCGATGGCGGCGACAGGCTCTTTCTCGAAGATAGGGGCCCAGTTATTGCCGCCGTCGGTGGACTTCCACACACCGCCGGAAGCGGCGCCGGCGTAATAGGTACTCGGATCGCCGGGCACGGCGGCGACGGAGGCGACGCGGTTGCCCACCGCGGGGCCGACAAAGCGGAAGCGGAAGCCCTCTTCTTTCTTTTTGTGATCGGATTCCTGGGTAAAGGCAGCGAGAACCAGGCAGAGAAGGATGGCTGGAAGCAGCAACAAGCGGGAGCGAGAGAGCGCCATGGATGTACCTCGTGTAGCGCAGCCTGGTGGAATGCTGGCCCGTATACTTTATCCAAGATTGGCTTGGTAAGCCACGCTGGGCTTTTGCAAATCCTTCGCCGTTTGGGGCAGGCTCTGCACCAAAGCTTTGCCGCACTTCTGCATCAAAAGCAGGTCCTTCGTCTCGCGCTGGCTTCGCTGCGCTCGGTGGGCGCTCGAACTCGGGTGACAATGGAAGAGTTCGAGTTACGGCGCAGCTAAAGCTGCTCCTTTTCCGAAACCTACATGAGCCGAAAGGTGTTTAGCGATTCCGCGAACAAAAGCTAGGAGCGTTTCCCGGACTGTCCGTAGTAGGCGGCGTGACCGTGTTTGCGCAAAAAGTGCTTGTCGCGCAGGGCGTCGCTCAGAGGCTGCACAGCCGGATTGAGAGCCAAACTGGATAAGGCCAGCCAGGCCACCTGCTCCAGCATGACGGCAACGTGGACCGCCTCCTCGACGGTTTTTCCCCAGCAGAAAGGAGCGTGTCCGGCGACCAGCACGGCGGGCATGTGCGCCGGGTCGAGATCGGAGAAGCGGCGGACAATGGCCTGGCCGGTATTGAATTCATATTCGGCCTCGATCTGCTCCGGCTCCAGGTGCGAGGTGACGGGAACGGGCCCGCGGAAATAGTCGGCATGCGTGGTTCCCAGGCAGGGGATTTCGCGGCAGGCTTGGGCCCAGGCGGTGGCATGGGAGGAATGAGTGTGCACGATGCCGCCAATATGGGGGAAAGCGCGATAGAGCACGAGGTGGGTGGGCAGATCGGAAGAAGGCCGGAGCGAGCCCTCAACCAGGCGGCCATCGAGGTCGGTGAGGACAATGTCCTCGGG
>DASVBI010000214.1:0-3152 GCA_036375915.1 Terriglobales bacterium
GGACTTCAGCTCCGCGGTCAGCGTCGTGTACGCGGCTTCGCCGGGCTGGATGCCGTCGGGCGGGCAGATCGGCTCGCCAAACTCGATGCGCAGCGGGTGCGGGCCCTGATACTTTTTGCCCCGCGGCCACACCTCGAAAAAGCCGTCCATGGCCACGGGAACAATGGGCACGCGCAGGTGGGTGGCCAGGATGGCGGCGCCTTTCTTGAAGTTGCGGGGCACGCCATCAATGCTGCGTTCCCCTTCCGGAAAGAGCACCAGCACTTTGCCACGGCACAGGCCATAGGCGCCGGCGCGCAGGGCCGATACCAGTGCTGAATCCGGGTCTACGGGAATCACTTTGAGCAGGCGGGCCATACGTTTGGGCAGGATGGCGCCAAAAATCTCTGTTGTGCCCAAAGAAAAGGCATCGCGAAACAGCGGCCAGGGCACAACTCCGGCCAGCACGATGGGATCAACAAAGCTCTGATGGTTGGGACAGATGATGCAGGGGCCATGGTCGGGCAGCTTCTCTAAACCGGTCACCTGCAGAGCGAAGCGATCCTGCGAGATCATCTGCACGATTTTCGCCAGGCAGAAGCCTATGGCCGTAGTGAAGGGACGCCGACGGATGGCTGCCCGCACGAATTCGTCGGGCGCGTCGGCCTGCAGCACCGAATCCCAGTCCACGCCGGCCTTGACTTCAGCCCCCGCCGATCCGGTGGCGGCGAGCACGCGCTCCACCAGTTCGCGCACGGTATAAACCTCAGACATGACCGATTCGGGCAGGTGGGCGCCGAATTCCTGCTGCAGCGCCATGAGCAATTCGACGCGCTGGATGGAGTCCAGTCCGAGGTCAAGCTCAAGATTGTCGGCGGGACGGATCTCACCCGAGCCGGCCCGGCTTTCCTCGCGAATGACGCGCAGCGCCCGTTGCGCCTCCGGTCGCTCCAGCCAGAGCTGGTCTTCCTCCCGGAGCGGTCGCCCTTCGGTGGCGGGCTGGCCCTCTTCTTCCAGTTGCCCCGACTCCTGCTCCTGGCGGACGCGCTGCTCGATTTCAAAGCGCTTCAGCTTGCGGGTTGTGGTGCGCGGCAACTCGTGCTGCCAGATCTCGTAGCTGAGAATTCGTTTGCTTGCGGGTAACTGGGCCGATAATGTTTCAATATCAAAACGAATGACTTCTCTGGTGTTGACAATCTTGCGCTCCCGCAGCACCTCGAAGTTGGGCGCCAGCACGGCGTGCAGCTTTTCCGCGTAGGGCTCGCCCGGAAGGCCTTCCAGCCCCATCACGCACATTTCTTTAATGAACGGCGACTTAAGATAGTGGTTTTCAATTTCCTCGGGATAAATGTTCTTGCCCGAACTGAGGACGATAATCTCTTTTTTGCGACCGGTGATAAAGATATTCCCGTGGGAATCGAGGTAGCCGAGGTCGCCGGTGAGCAGCCAGCCATCTCTGACGACGGCGGCCGTGGCGTCGGGCCGGTTATAGTAGCCCGCCATGACAATAGGACCGCGAATGGCGACTTCCCCAATGGCAGGGCCGGCGCCGTCTTCCGGCGGCTGCAAGTCGAGCACTTGAACTTCGACCCCGGGCAGCGGCGGGCCCACTGAGCCGATGGTGTGGCTGCCGGGAGGCGTGCAGGTGGCGCCGCCAGTGGTTTCGGTCAGGCCATAGGCCTGCAGGATTTCAAAGCCGAGGGCGTAGAGGTCGTGGCCCACTTGCAGGTCGAAGCGCGAGCCCCCGGTGATCAGATAACGCATGCGGCTGCCCAGCATCTGATGGACGCGGCGGAAGATAAGCTTGCCGGGATTCCAGCCCAGGGCGCGTCCGGCCCGGCAGAGCTTCAGCAGAGCGCGGAAGCCGAGGCGGGCCACAGCGCCGCGCCGCCCTACCTCTTTCAGCATGCGCTCGTGAATCAGGTAGAAGAACTGGGGCACGCAGCAGAACAGGGTAATATCGCGCTCGCGCAGGGCGCGCAGCAGTTCGGTGGTGTTCAGGGTTTCCAGGTAAACCACGCGGGCGCCGACCGCAAGAGGAACGAGCAGGTTGGCCATCTGGGCCAGAGCGTGGAAAAGCGGCAGCACCCCCAGGATGGCGTCACCAGGCCCGACCTTGAAGATGCCGAGCGCGCCTTCAATTTCCCCCACCAGGTTGGATTGCGTGAGCATAACGCCCTTGGGGTCGGCAGTGGTGCCGGAGGTGTAGAGGATGGCGGCAAGGCTGCCGGGATCGGCGGGGTGGGGTACGAATTCGTGTGCCCCCGCCGCCAGAATTTCGTCCACCTGGGCGCTGGTTTGCGCCGCTTGAGCGCCGGGTCCGGTGCCCGCTCCCGCGCCTTCCAGCAGGGCCAACTCAACGCCTGGTTCCTGTGCAGCCTGGCGGGCGGTGGCCAAGTGCTGGGAATCGGTAAACAGCAAAGTCGAGCCGCTGTCGCGCAGCAGGCGGGCAACCTGATCAGCATGGAAAGCGGTGTCCAGCGGGACGGCAACGCAGCCCGCGGCGAGCGTGCCCAGGTAGGCGGCCACCCAGCGGGGGCTGTTGCCGGCTAAAAACGCGATGCGGGCGCCGACGGGATGGCCGGAGTTCCGCAGCCAGGTGGCGATGGTGGCGGCCGTCTTCCACAATTCGGCGTAGGTGACCTGCTCCAGTCGCTCCCGGCGCTGCATTTCCAGCGCAACCGCCTGTGGCTGGCGTTCGGCGGCCGCCAGAAACCGGCTATAGAAAGTGCGCATTATCTATTCTGAAATATAGCTGAAATTACGCAAAAAAGTGGGGGCAAGCGGTGCAACTCTTTGCACCTTGGATATTTGCACCGGAACGGCGTTGACAACCCAGGTTGCCGACCTTAAGCTTCTGTTGGCGGCAGGGCCGGGGAAAAACCGCTTCCGGCCGGCGGCGGATACGATTTCATGCGAGTTGTGACCCTGGCATTGCGCTGGATTGTGGGTACACTTCTGAGCCTGGTTCTGCTTTACTGCGGCATCGGCATGATTATGGGGATCGTCATGGGCAAGAACCTGCCCGCTTTCCCCTTCTCCTGGGTGAATTGGCTGAACCGTCCCAATATTCCGCTCCTGGCGGACCACGTCATTAATTTCCTGCTGGCCAGTATGGTCGCCACGTTGTTCAAGGACATGTGGCGACATAAAGCCGCTGCTCCCAGCGCCCG
>DASVBI010000619.1:0-4518 GCA_036375915.1 Terriglobales bacterium
GGTCATGCGCTCGGCGGAGCGGATCACGCCTGGGTTGAGCTGGTAGCCGAGAATCTCGCCCCGGTGGTCAATTTCCATGGCGCAGGACATGACCAGCCGGTCCACATGGGGACGCAGGCTGCAGATATCGGTGGAGAGTTCGATGGGCAGCATGGGCACGGCGCGGTCGGGAAAGTAGACTGAGTTGCCGCGCAGGCGGGCCTCGCGGTCGAGCGCCGAATCCTCGGTCACATAGTGGACGACGTCGGCGATGTGCACCTGCAGCTCGAAGTTGCCGTTCTCCAGGCGGCGCAAGGTTACCGCATCGTCGAAGTCGCGCGCGGTTTCACCGTCAATGGTGACGATGGGCAGGTTGCGGTAGTCGCGCCGCTGCTGCAGTTCGCGCGCCGGGATCACGTTCTCCACCGCCTGGGCTTCCTCCAGCACTTCACCGGGAAAGCGGTGGGGCAGGTGATGTTTACGGATGATGATTTCCACGTCCACGCCGAAATCGTCTTCGTAGCCCAGAATCTCGATAACTCTGCCCCGCGGGTTCTGCGTGGGCGTAGGCCAATCGGTGATTTCGGCATCCACCACCACGCCCTCGAGGTCCTCCCAGGCGACAGCACGGTGCTTCACCTCCTCGCCAATCACCCGGTGCACGGCGCGTTTTTTATGTGGTTGCCTTGGTTCCTTTGCGTCCTCCGCGTCCTCTGCGGTCTTGGTTTCCGGTATCTCCATCCCCCGGGGAATGATCACGTCCAGCGTGATCTTCTCGTCCATGGGCCGCACGTAGTTGTAGCGCGGGCCGTAATGGAAGGTGCCGACCACAGTGGGATGAGCGCGTCCCAGAACGCGCAGGATTCGGCCCTCGGCGCGACCGTCGGAGCGGATGGTCCCGAGTTCCACCAGCACGCGGTCGCCGTGCATGGCCGAGCCAATGGCGTTGGGAGGAATGTAAATGTCGCCGCTGATGCGCTGCCGCACTTCATCGCTCTCCGGGATCACAAAACCGTAACCGTCGCGATGCATGGTGAGGCGTCCGGTCAGGGCGTTCTTGCTTTTGGTGGTTTGCGGAATCGAGTAACGGTCCCCGTCGGCCTGCACCAGGTCGCCGCGCGCCACCAGTTGGCGCAAGCGTTCCGCCAGTTCGCGGCGCTCATTGCCGCGCAAGCCCAATTCGTGCACCAGCTGCTTGTAACCTGCCGTGTGCCGCGGCTGGCGTTCAATTTTCTTCAAAATGGCGGAATCGGAGAGCATAGACACGCGGTTACTAGCTGAAAGCGCGAGCGGGGCCGGTTCGCAGCCCGCAGGCATTGGGACTAGTCCCAACGTAATAGTTCAGCGGGAGCGATTCTCACTTACTCTATCGTAAGCGCGAAACCAACATGGGGATAGGGCCTTTGCCGGATGCAAGAACCTGCTGCCCAGGGAGCATCATCAAGCAGCACGGCGGGCTGGTTCAGATGTGGTGAGCGCGGCGTGCCGTTAACAGCCGGGCAGTTTTCCTCAGGGGGCCGGGATTTCCACAACTCGCGGCTTGGACCTGCAGGGTAGAATGCGGAGTTAAAGACTCCCAAACATGGCTGGAAGCGCCACCTTACTTCAACCAACGAGAAAGGATTTATCTTGAACATGTGGAAGCCCACTAATCAGCCAACTCCTAGCCCGAAGCCGTTCAGCCCCGAAGCGGAGCGTCCGGTATCTTCATCGGTTTCCTCCTCTGCTCCCGAGAGCACGCCGGCCCCGGTCAGCCGTCCGAGCACGGTGGGCACCACCGCCGAGCAGGCGACGATCGGCAAATCGCTGGTCATCAAGGGCGAGGTGACGGGATCGGAGTCTCTCTACATTGACGGGCGGGTGGAAGGTTCCATCAACCTGGCCGGCAATCGTGTCACCATTGGACGCAACGGCGTGGTGGCCGCCAACATCAACGCGCGGGAAATCGTGGTGCTGGGCAAAGTACGGGGCAACCTCACCGCCAGCGACCGCGTGGATATCCGCAACGACGGTTCGCTGACCGGCGACGTTATCGCCGCCCGCATCAGCATTGAAGATGGCGCCTTCTTTAAGGGCGGCATTGACATTCGCAAGCCCGGGCAGAAGGCCAACGGCGACGCCAAGGACGTGGACGCGCCGGTGGTCAGCGCCGCCCGCGCCGGCGCCACCAACTAGCTTGCGGCGGCGGAGCAGATAAGACCGCTGCGCTCGCGTACCAGCACGTCAATACTAGCGCTTTCTCATCGGGCGCCCATTAGGGCGCCCGAAAGTTTTGAAGACTCCACAATTAGCACTTGGTGGTGAACGGTGCTTCGGCTCCCAGGCACCCACTACCAACTACTACCTGCTGACTACTGACTACTGACTCCCGCTTTCACGGTTCTATTCCCGCGCTTAACTCCTCGGCATGCTTTTCGGCAACATGGGGATAGGCGGTCCGCTGCCCGCGCTCTCGGAGGGCTCGCGGTAGGTGCGAGCGCGTGGCCCAAAGTCCCATCGCCACTGCCGCTGCCCAAGTGATGGACACCAGGAAGAGACGGAGGAAATCGGCTGCCCGGCTGCCGTTCAGAGGAATGGCTTGCGCCACGCCATAACTCAGCGCCAGGGCAAACAGCGAGGTGAAGGCGGCTTTGCCCAGTTCCTTCCAGGGCAGGGCGGAGGTCATCACCAGCTTGCGCCGGTGCAGCAGCAAAGCCATGGCTACCGTGTTGGCAAAAATTCCGACATCGCTGGCGATGGTGAGTCCCACCACGGAAAATGTGCGGAACAGCACCGCGTACAAGGGCAGCGAAACCAGAGTGATAATGCTGCTGGCGATCATGGGGGTGAGCGTGTCGCCGGCGGCATAAAAGGCGCGCGCGTATAGCGCCTGGGCCGACCAGAAGGCCAGGGATATTGCGAACCAGAAGAAATAAAGCGCGGTCTCGCGAGAATCGGAAAAATGGAAGCGCCCGCGGCGGTAGAGGATGTCAATGAGCGGCAGAGCCGCCGCCATCATCCAGGCTGTAGCCAGGAACGAAACCGCCGTAATGCGGTACACGGAGTTGTTTACCGTGTCGCGAAACTCCTGCAGCCGTTTTTCGTTGAAGAGCCGGGCGAAGAAGGGCAGCGAGGCCTGGCCGGTGGCCTGCCCCAGCACCGCGATGGGCACCAGGAACAGCCGCTTGGCGTAGTTCAGGCGCGTGATATCGCCCACTCCGCCGGAGGCGAAGTAGCGCAGGATCCAGTCATCGGCGGTGACCAGCGAAACTCCCAGCATCAGCGGGATAGAAAGCTTCACCCAGTTGCGGAAGGCAACGTTGCCCAGATCAAAGGAAGGCCGGTAGCCGGTGCCTACGCGCCGCGCCCCAATGGCGTTCACTAGAAACGGTCCCACGAAGCTGCCGAACAGCGCGCCAAAAGCCAGGGAAGAAATTCCAAAACGGCGCCCCAGGGTCACGCCGCCAAGAATGATGAAAACGTTGTACAGCAGCGGCCCGAACGCGGGCAGCAGAAACAGGCGGCGCGAGAGGAGCACGGCGGAGACCACCCCGCCAACGTAGAAGAATACCTGCGCGGGCAGCAGAATGCGGGTCAGGTGGACGCAGAGACGCAGTTCGTCGGGGCCGAAATGGGGAAAGAGGTGACGTTCGATGTTGGGGGCAAAAATCTCCGCCAGCACGATGCCGATGCCCAGCACCACCGTCATGACCGTGATGATCACGGAAAAAGTTTTCTGCGCCTCGTCTTCGCGTTTTTCCGCCAGGAATTTGGTGTAGATGGCGATAAAGGTGATGGAGGCGGTGCCGCCGGCGACCAGGTAGTTCAGCCAGTCGGGCAGGGTGAAGGCGGCATTGTAGGCGTCGGTGGCGTGGCCGGCGCCAAAAGCATAGGCGATGTAGGCCTCGCGGAAAAAGCCGATGACGCGAGAGAGCATCACCGCGGCCATCAGCAGCACCGTGGCCGAGAGCTCGCTGTGCTCGTGCGACGGCCGCAACAGCCTTAAAATCCGCTGGGAAACGCCCATGCTAATCGCAGATTAACCGAGTTACGTGTGGATTAGGGAAAAAGGTACACGGATAGTCATGCTGCTCTGCTTTGAAAGGGCGCGGCTGGTAACGGTCTATCATCCTGAGCTGCGCGACCGATTCCGCTTTGCGGGAGAAGGATGGCGGCGAAGGACCTGCTTGTTGTCGCTCACTGCACAACCGAGGCAAGACGTTGCGAGCAACGTCTCTACCAATGTGCATGGTCACTGCGCATCGCCTTGCATATTGGTAGAGACGTAACTTGTTACGTCTCTCTCCTGGTCAGTCCAGAAGACCGTGTTCATCCGCGCAAATCCGTGGCATGCTTTTGACTTGCTCCCAGCGCGCACAAGATAATTCCTGCATGTCCGAGCCCGCGCCGTCCCAGCCACGCTCTGCCGTGTTCCGCCGCTCTTTCAGCAAGACTTTTCCCGCCGCCGTGCGCGGCGAAGGCCCCCTGCTGTGGGATTCCTCAGGCAAACAGTACCTGGATTTTGCCGGGTCGGCGGCGGTGAACCTGATCGGCCACGGC
>DASVBI010000539.1:0-5207 GCA_036375915.1 Terriglobales bacterium
GGCTTCGCGCTGAATGCTCTGAATGAGCTCGGAAATTTCCTTGGTAGATTGCGCCGATTTCTCCGCCAGCTTGCGGACTTCATCGGCCACCACGGCGAAGCCCAGCCCGTGCTCGCCGGCGCGGGCAGCTTCGATGGCGGCGTTCAGGGCGAGGAGGTTGGTCTGCTCGGCCAGATCGTCAATGACTTCAATAATTTTGCCGATGTCGTCGGCGCGCTGGCCCAGGACGTCAATGATGTCGCCGGAAGAGCGGATGGCCAGGTTGATGCGGTTGAGACCGTCGGTGGCCTTGTCCATGGTGGCGATTCCGTTGTGCACTTCCTCGCGGGAGCGGTTGGAAATATCGAGGAGGACGCGGGCGGTATCGGCCACGCGCTGGATGGAGGCCACCATCTCGTCAATGGAGGCGGAAGTTTCGCTGACGCTGGAAGCCTGCACCTGCGTGTTCTTGACCATGTTCTGCACGTTGATGCTCATCTCGTGCATGGTGCTGGTGACTTCATCAATGGCGGAAGAAGCCTGCAGGCTGATTTTGGCGGACTCGTCGGAGGCGCTGGCCACCTGGTTGGAGCCGCTGGCCACCTGGGAAGAGCCGTCGCGAACAGAGCGCACCAGGGTGCGCAGGCCATCCACCATGCGGGCAAAGGCGTTGCCCAAGGTGTCGTGACGGGAACGGGGAGTGACCTTGACGGTGAGGTCGCCACCGGCAATGGCTTCCGACACGCCCGCCATTTCCTTCAGGTAGGTGACCATTTTGGTGAAGGTGCGGGCGAGGGCGCCGATTTCGTCATCGCGCTGGATGTCAATTTTGTGGTCGAGCTCGCCGGCATCGGCAATCTGATTGGCTACCGACATCAGGTCGTTCAACGGGTCGGTAATGGATTTGGCGGTGCGGTAGGCGATGGCAACGCCCAGCAGCAGGGCGAGCAGGGTGCCGGTAATGGCGACGGCGGAAGTGGCGGCGGCGGCGGTTTCGTCGGATTTGCGGCGCTCATCTACAACTTTGCGGTTTTCGCCGTCGGCCACGTCGAGGGCGCTGCTGGAATTTTTGATCCACTCGGCCGCGTCTTTCTGGAGATAGAAGATCTGCAACTCGGCAACGGTGGCGTTGCCGGCGTCCACGTCCTTGCGTTTGGTAACCAGGGGCTGGGCGAATTCGCTGGCCCAGTTGCGCTCGTACTGCTGGACTTTGGCGAGGGCGTAACGCTGCTGATCGGAGTTGGCTTTGGACTTGGCGTCATTGATCAACTCCTGCAGCTTGCCAATGCCGTCGTACATCTTGTCCATCTCGCGGGTGTCGCCGCTGAGCAGGTAGTTGCCGAGGAAGAGG
Organism: Terriglobales bacterium; assembly: GCA_036375915.1. Taxonomy (GTDB): domain Bacteria; phylum Acidobacteriota; class Terriglobia; order Terriglobales; family Acidobacteriaceae; genus JAICWP01. Next base: position 1,331 of record DASVBI010000539.1, read on the forward strand.
CGGTTCTGCATCATCTGGAAGCGCACCGCATCGGTGGCTTCGGCCATGGCCAGGGATTGAGTGGCAGCAGTTTTGGCGGCGTGCTCGCGCTGCACCGCGATCATGTTGACCAGGAACAGCATCACCACCATGGCGAGGATGGCGCCGAAATTGGTGTACAGCCTTCTGCCGATCGTCATGCCAAACTCCTTGCTTGCCGGCCTGCTCGCGTCTGTGTCGGCCGCGGCCGCGCGCTGGGCGCGCGTTTCCTTCTGCCCGGGAGACCAAGTGGATCACGCCGCTGGAGCCGTGTTCCCCGGGAGAAACTCATGTGCAAGGCCGGTGCCAGCTCGCGGGCGCTGGTTACCCCTGGTGACCATCATCCAACCCTCATGTGTTACCAGCAACTTACAAAGGTAACTATGGTGCTTGCCGGGTTACGGAGCGGGGCGGGGGAAGAGCCGGGTCTCATTCGCAGGCGGTCGGGGCGGGCCCGGGTTTCAGCTTGAGACGGGCGGAGGCGGTGTTCACAACTTGAGACCGGGCGCGCAATTTGCTTGACTCAAAATGAGATTCCAAGGTACTTTCCTCCTTAAGTCTAAGCAATATAAAGCTTTGTACCGTTAACGCAGCGGCAGCCTACGCATGCAGCCTGGGAATACGACTGTGCCTCGAGGTGCTGTTCCCCGGTTGCAGAACTCTTTCCAAAAGTTGCTGCTGGATTTTTCGCTCGCCGGTTCTCTGCACAGCACACCTGAATCCCTAATCCGGTTGTTTCTGCGCTCGACGCGCGAATTCTTTGGCGTGCAGGGCTCATACTTCTGGCGGAAGATTGCGCCCGATGTGCTGGTGGGAGAGGAAGCCGACGGCCACATGGCGGAGGAGTTTCGTGGCACCCGCCTGAACCCGCAGCAGAGTGCGGTTACCTGCGAAGCGGCGCGCAGCAGCAAGACGGTTTTCAGAAATGAAATTGATGGTTCGCGCTATCCCATGGCGGCGGAGTACCACGCCTGTTCCCTAATGGCGGCGCCGCTGGTGGTGGCGGGCGACGTGGTGGGAACGGTGGTGTTTCTGAACACCGAAGATGCGCACTTCTTCAATGAAGATATGGCCGCCAAGGCCACCATTCTGGCCGGCCAATTGGGAAGCCTGCTGGAGGCACAGCGGCTCTATGCCATGGCCGATGCGCGCGCCCAGGAGCTGCACCAGTTGCTGGAGATTTCCTCTGAACTGGGAGGCAGCAGCCGGCTGGATGAATTTCTGAAAAAGTTTGTGGTGCGGGCAGCCCAATTCCTGGGTTTTCGCCGTTCTTACATCGCGTTGCTGGAGGGCGAGAGTTGCCAGGTGAGGTGGGTGGCGGAGAACGGAGAGGCGCACCCGCTGGAGGTGAGCTTTCCCGCTGACGTGGCGGCGCGGGTGCTGGGTTCGAAGGAAGTGTTCTGGACCGACGATATCCGGCAGGTGGCGGAAGCGGACCAGGAGAGCGCCGCCCAGCACAACGTGCGCCAGGTGCTGACCGTACCGCTGCTCAGTTCAGAGGGGCGGACGCTGGGCATGTTCGGAGTTCTCGACCGGCTGGACGAGGCGGGCATTTCCGCGGAAGACATCCGGCGCGCCCGCGCCCTGGCGGCACCGGTGGCGGTGGCACTGGAAGCGGCGCGGAACCTGCACCTGGCCAAGCAACACGGAGGCCGCGCTGAAGACCTGATGGCCATGGCGCTGGAACTGAACTCTCTGCTGCGGCTCCCCGAATTCGCCCAGAGCTTCACGGCGCGGGCGGCGGAGATGCTGGGCGCGAGTTCGGCCGCGCTGGTCTTGGCGCAGCGCTCGCACCTGGAAGTGGTGGCAGTGCGCACGGCGGAAACGGTACCTGAAAAAGGCGTGCTGCGGCGGCTGGCGGTGGCCCTGGGTGACCTGGTTGCCGACCGCAAGGAGGCCATCACCGCCGGGCAAGGGCTGGAACTGCTGGGCCACGTGGCCGCGGATCTGCAGTGGAAGGATGTGGTGCTGGCCTGCCTGCACGGCGGCGACGGCGAACTGGTGGGCATCCTCTGCCTGGCCAACCGGGGTACGCCGCTGACGGCGGACGATCGCAATCTGCTGCAGGCGCTGGCGGGGCACGCCTCAGTGGCGCTGGAAAACGCGCGCCTGTTCACCCGCATGGACCAGGCCAACCGCCACTGGATGGAGATTTTCGACGCCATCAGCGATTTCATTGTGGTGCACGATGCGCAACTGAAAGTGCTGCGGGTTAACCGTTCCCTGGCGGACTTCATCGGGGTGCGCCCAGGGGAACTGGTGGGCATCAGCATGCGCGCGCTGCTGGCCACAACCGAGCAGCCAGGGCCGCAGCCCTGTCCTTTTTGCCGTCCTGGAGCGGAGGCAGCCGATGAATTTATTCATTCCGTGCTGGAGCGCACCTACCTGGTTTCCACTTCGCGCATTCACGGCCCCAACAACGAGGGCGGGCTGCAGACCATCCATGTGCTGAAGGACATCAGCGACCGGCGGGAGGCGGAACGCCGCTATCGCGAGCTTTTCGACAACATCCAGGAGGGTCTGTACTTCACCAGCACAGAGGGGCGTTTTATCGAAGTCAACGACGCGCTGGTGCGCATGCTGGGATACAGCAGCCGGGACGAGCTGCTGCAGGTGGATATTCCCAGCCAGGTCTATTTCGATCCCCGGGGACGGGAGCGTTTTCGCGCCCGCATGGAGGAAACGGGGGTGGTGCGGAACTACGAGGAAACGCTGCGGCGCAAGGACGGGGCTCCCATCCACACGCTGCAGAACTCGTTTGCGGTGCGTGACGCGCAGGGCAGGGTGACGCAGTTCCGCGGCCTGATTTTGGACATCACCGAGCTGAAGAATTCCCAGGCGGAGCTGCAGCGCGAGCGCGATTTCAACAACAAGATTCTGAATAACACGCAGAGCATCATTCTGGTAACCGACACGGCCGGGCAGGTTACCTACGCCAACCGGCGGTGGTATGAAAGCGGCGCCTACAATCCGCAGCAATGGCTGGGGCAGCCGCTGGCGGAGATGGTGGTGCCGGCGCGGCGGGCCAGCCTGGAAGCGGCGCTGGAAGCCACGCTTGCCGGGCAGCACGTGGACAACCTGGAACTGCCCATCACCCGGGCCGACGGGCGGCCGGGGCAATTTTCGGTAAACCTGAGCCCCATGCGCGACGAGCAGGGGGAGGTGAGCAGCATCGTGGTGGTGATGACCGACATTTCGGACGTCGCGCTGATGCACTCCAAGCTGATGCACGCGGAGAAAATGGCGGCGGTGGGGCAGCTGGTTTCGGGGGTAGCCCACGAGGTCAACAATCCGCTGACCGCGATCCTGGGATTTGCCGACCTGCTGATGGAAAACGCGGAGTTGCCGGAATCGGCGCGCAAGGACCTGCGCGTGATCCTGCAGGAGGCACAGCGCACCAAGCAGATTGTGCAGAACCTGCTCAGCTTTGCGCGGCAGATGCCGCCGCAGCGCAAGCCGGTGCAGGTGAACTCCATTCTGCGCCGCACCCTGCAGCTGCGCGCCTATGACTTCAGCAGCCACGGGGTGGAAGTGAGCGAACGCTTCTGCGAGCCCCTGCCCGAGGTGGTGGGCGACCCGCACCAGCTGCAGCAGGTGTTCCTGAACATTCTGAACAACGCCTACGACGCGGTACGCGACACCGGGCGTCCGCCTCGTATTGAAATTGAAACATCCATCATAGCGGGTTGGGTGCAGGTGCTGTTCCGCGACAACGGCAACGGCATCAGCAATCCTGACCGCATTTTCGATCCATTTTTCACCACCAAGGAAGTGGGCAAGGGAACCGGATTGGGGCTGAGCATCTGTTACGGGATCCTACGCGAGCACGGGGGCGAAATCAGCTGCCACAACAACGTGG